>CALUMM010000014.1 GCA_944321755.1 uncultured Alistipes sp. | reverse complement strand
TAGATAAAAATTCACAATTCACAATCCCGAAATCCGATTTATCCAGCTTTTTTGGTTACTTTTGTAGGTAATTTTTGCGTATGTCCCAACTCGTAACGCTCGTCCTTTCGCCCCGACAGGCTGCCGATGCCAGGTATTATACTGCGCTGGCGGCTCGCCGTATGGGAATCCGCGAAGATGAGATTGCGCTCGTCCGGGTCGTAAAACGATCCATCGATGCCCGGCAGCGTCAGGTCAAGGTCAACCTCTCGCTCGAAATCTACGTCGACCGCGAACCGCAGCCTGCTCCCGTGCATTTCGACTATCCGTCGGTTGCCGGGCGCACCGAGGTGGTGATCGTCGGGTCGGGACCCGCCGGGCTCTTCGCCGCGCTGCGCCTGATCGAACTGGGACTGAAGCCCGTCATCCTGGAGCGCGGCCGCGACGTCGCGGCCCGCAAGCGCGATATCGCCCAGATCAACCGCAACGGTGCCGTCGATCCCGATTCGAACTATGCATTCGGCGAGGGTGGGGCCGGGACCTTCTCCGACGGCAAACTCTTCACCCGCAGCAAGAAACGCGGCGATTACAACAAGGCGCTGCAGACCCTGGTCTTCCACGGCGCCACGCCCGAAATCCTCTTCGAGGCACACCCCCATATCGGAACCGACAAACTGCCGCGCATCATGCAGAACATCCGGCAGACGATTCTTGACGCCGGGGGCGTTTTTCGTTTCGAGAGCCGCGTGACGGACCTGAAAATCGTCCGGGGACGGATCCTCGGCGTGCAGTGCGGCGATGAGTGGATCGAAGGGGCGGCCGTCGTGCTCGCTACGGGACACTCCGCCCGCGACATCTACGAACTGCTCCACCGCCGCGGGGTGCGCCTCGAAGCCAAACCCTTTGCCATGGGCGTGCGCATCGAGCACCCGCAGGCGCTGATCGATGCGATCCAGTACCATTGCGAGACGCGCGACGAATACCTTCCGGCTGCCTCCTATTCGCTGGTGAGCCAGGAGGCGGGGCGCGGCGTCTATTCGTTCTGCATGTGCCCGGGGGGCTTCATCGTCCCGGCCATGACCGATGCCGCGCAATCCGTCGTCAACGGCATGTCGCCCAGCGGCCGCACGTCGCCCTATGCCAACTCCGGACTGGTCACCGAGGTCCGGCTGTCGGATTTCGAGCACCTGCGCGGCGAATGGGGCGAACTGGCCGGACTGAAGTTCCAGCAGCAATTCGAGGAGGCGGCCCGGCGTGAGGGCGGCGAGCATCAGATTGCTCCGGCTCAGCGGGTCGCCGATTTCGTGGCCGGACGCGCCAGCGGGTCGCTGCCTGCCGCCTCCTACATCCCCGGCATCACCCCTTCGCGGCTCGATCGCTGGATGCCCGACTTCATCGCACGGAGCCTGCAGCTGGGGTTGACGACCTTCGGACGACGGATGAAGGGGTATGTGACCAACGAGGCGGTCGTCGTCGGGGTCGAGTCGCGGACTTCGACGCCCGTGCGGATCCCGCGCGACCCCGCTACGCTGATGCACCCCGGGGTCGAAGGGCTTTTCCCCGCAGGCGAGGGGGCCGGTTATGCCGGAGGGATCATTTCGGCGGCCCTCGACGGCGAGCGGATCGCCGGGGCGGTACGGGACTATGTCGGGAAATAAACGTGAATCATGAAACGAGTCAAGATAGTCATACCTGTTTATTCCGAGAACCTGTCGGAGAACGACTGGCTTTCGCTGGAGCACAATACGGAGGTCCTCAGCCGTTATCCGATTGTGCTGCTCCTGCCGCGGAGCCTGCAGCTGGAGGCTGTGGCGCGGCGTTTCCCGGCCGTCTACAACTATGAGATCATCCGGGTCTCGGACGGTTATCTCGGCAAGGCCGGGATCCTGGGGTACAACCGAATGATGCTTTCGGCGGAGTTCTACGATCTGTTCACCGATTATGAGTATATCCTGATCTGCCAGACCGATGCCTGGATCTTCCGCGACGAACTGGAATACTGGTGCAGCCGGGGCTACGATTACATCGGAGGAACCTGGTGGCGGACCGGAGTGTGGTCGTGGCCCGTGATCCGGCACTTCTTCCCCCGCAACCGGCGGCTTTACGGGAAGGTGGGCAATGGCGGGCTCTCGTTGCGGCGCGTGGAGGCGTTCCGCCGCGCCTGCATCAAGTACGCGAAGCGGATCGACTACTACCTGAACCAGTCCCGGCACATCTATTCCGAGGATGTCTTCTGGGCCATCGAGCCCCGGGATTTCCGCTATCCTTCGATGCGGGAGGCCATCGACTTCTCGTTCGACAACCATCCCGACCGCTGCCTGGCCGCAACCGGAGGCGAATTGCCGTTCGGCTGTCACGGCTGGCTCAAACCCGCGCGTATCGAATTCTGGAAACGTTTCATTCCTGCCCGTTAAAATCTTTTCGCCATGGAAGCCAAGAACTACCTGTTGTTCGCCACACTGCCCTATGCCTATTCGATCCTGCGGCCGTTGCAGGCCGAGATCCGGCGGCGCGGCGGCGTGGCGGCCTGGTTCCTCGAACCCTCCTGCCCCGATTCGCTGGAGGGCGATGAACTCCGTTTGAAGACGGTCCGCGAGGTGATCGAGTTCAATCCCGCAGCGGTCTTCGCCCCGGGCAACTACATCCCGGATTTCTTCCCCGGGGTGAAGGTGGCGCTGTTCCACGGCTATGCCATCCAGAAGCGGATCGAGGCCGTCGACGACCACTTTACGGTGCGCGGATGGTTCGACATCTACTGCACGCAGGGCCCGAGCAGCACGCCCTTTTTCAAGGAGCTGGAGAAAAAGTTCGGTTTCTTTCGCGTCTATGACACCGGCTGGCCCAAGGCCGACACCTATTTTGCCCCCGAAATGACGCGGCGCCCGCAGAACCGGCGCCCGGTAATCCTCTATCCGCCGACCTTTACGAAGAATGTCTGCTCGGCGCCGCACCTGATGTCGGAGATCGAGCGGCTGGCGGAGTCGAAACCCTGGGACTGGATCATCACCTTCCATCCGAAGCTGACCGATCCCGAGATCGTGTCGGGGTACAAGCGGATCGCCGCCGAGCATGAGAATGTCACCTTCTTCGAGGGGCCGGACAAGATGCCGCTGTTGCAGCAGGCCGATGTGATGCTTTGCGACAGTTCGTCGATCATTCTGGAGTTCATGTTCCTGGACAAGCCGGTCGTGACGTTCCGCAATTCGCATCCCGGGCCGCACCTGATCGACGTCCAGCAGCCCGGGGAGGTGGGTCCGGCAATCGAACGGGCTCTGACGCGCCCCGCGGCGTTGATGGAGGAGATCCGCACCTATACGATGCGTCACGAACCGCATCGGGACTGCCGTTGTTCGGCCCGGGTACTGGATGCCGTGGATGATTTTCTGGCGAAGGGTCGTGTCGGGTTGAAGCGCAAGCCGCTGAATCTGATCCGCAAGTGGAAACTCCGGCGGCAGATGCACTACTGGCCGCTGTGGGAACGGTTGTGCGGGCGGTAGTCCGCCGCGGGTGACGGGCTATTTTTCGGCGGGAGCGGCAGGAGCGGCTGGAGTGGCTGGGACGGCGGGAGCGGCGGGAGCGGTCGGCTCGGTCGGCTCGGTCGTGGTTGCAAGATGCCCGTCGAGTCCCTTCTCGCAACGGGTGCGGTGCTCGCGGACACTCTCCAGATAGCGATCCTGATTTTGCTTGTAGTTGTCGCGTGCGGCTTTGCCGTGGTGGAGGTGGAAGGCGATGCCCTGGAACTTGATCCTTCGTTGGCGGATGTTGCTGTTGTGCAGACGCAACCCCAGCTCCGTATCTTCGAATCCCCACCCTTCGAACGCCTCGTCGAAACCGTTGACGCGCTGCAGATCCTCGCGCCAGATCCCCATGTTGCAGCTTCTGGGCTTGTGCTCGGGAACCAGCGTGCAATACAGACGGGCCACAATGGGATTCCGCATGGCGTTGGCCCGGTTGGTGACCCCCCTGCTCCAGGCCGAAAGAACGGGAGCCCGGCCCTTGCCGTCGAGGAGTTCCTGAGTCCGCGGGGCCGTAATGATTCCGCGCGATCCCGAGACATAGTACCCCTTTTTGGCGAAGAGCAGGTGATCCTTGATGAAATCCCGCTGCAGGATCATATCGCCGTCGACCAGGATGACGTAGTCGCAATGGCTGGCGGCAATGGCCTTGTTGCGGATGGCGGCAGCCCGGAATCCGCGGTCTTCGTGCCAGATGTGGTGCAGGGGAACCGGGGAGAGGGCCTTGAAATGCTCTACCACCTCACGGGTGCTCTCTCCCGAACCGTCATCGGCGATCAGGATCTCCGTGGGCATCGTGCTTTGTTGCATGACGCTGTCGAGACACAGGTAGAGTGCCCGGGGCCAGTTGTAGGTAGCGATAATCAGCGATACGGTCATGGTACAGGTGTATGTTGCAAATACAAATGTAGTAATTTATCCTTTACGACATTACGTTACTCGTGCTTAATTATATAAATGGTCGTTTTTTTCGATTACTGCATTCCGTTGGCTTGAAAATTGGTACGGCTGGTTGAATTTGTGCGTATTTGGTTGTATTTCAATACGTTAAAAATGAGTCGCCTGTGCCTATATTAAAAAATATGAAAAATTTCGAAAAATTTTTTAATAAAAGCTTGCACGGATACTTTTTTCGCCTTATCTTTGCAGCGAAGTTTTAAGGTTCATTTAGGTTAGTAGTTTTAGGTTGGTGAGGAAACTGTGGAAGACGGACCAGGTCCGGATTCCGGGTTTCCTTTTTTGTTTTCCGACAGCCGGGTTCTTGACGGCTTTGGCTCCGGAATCCGGGATGTCGCCTGTCCGGTTGCCTGGTGAACCACCCCTCCCCGAAAACTTCGAATTTTGCCCCTTTTCTCTTAAATCATTGTTATTCAGAGGTTGTCCTGAAATTTCCGGATTGGAATTGGTTTGCCAATGTTACCAAATTGTTAAATATATTTAATATATTCGTAAAATATTTGCATAATTCAAAAACCGCCCTTATCTTTGCAGTGAAGTTTTAAGGTTCATTTAGGTTAGTAGTTTTAGGTTGGTTGAGGAGATCGGCAGGTTGTGCCGGAAATCCGGTACTAAGACCCGAGGGCGGTGCTCGCCCGCGGCGTCGAATACCTCCGATTGACCCTCATTTTTGGAGGGGGTGGTTCCCCGCCAAAAAAAAGGTTCCCCGTCGTGAGACTCGGACCCTTTTTTTGTTTTATACCCTTTCCGTTTCATCGCTCTCCCCGGATTTTCTGGGCCTGCGGTGATCCTTTGCCTCTCTGAATATCCCTCCCGGATGCTCCGGTTTTCGGATACCCCCCCCCGGATTTTTTTGGGTCTGCGGCGTTTCCCGCCTCTCTGAATATCCCTCCCGGATGCTCCGGCTATGCGTTGCACCTTCGGTCGGTACGAACCTCTTCCGTGTGAATCGCGGGGTCAGCGAATCCCCAACTCGCTTTTGGAGATCGGAACCTCGACGGCCCCGAGTGCGTAGCACCCGATGTCGTAGGGGTTGTAGTAGAAGGTGATCCCTTCGGGTGTGATGCGGAAATTCTCCGTCGGGGCGATGTACTCCGGGAAGAAGCCCGCCCGGGTGAGCTCTTCATCGGTCGAAGCGCCGTATTGTTCGGCAATGCCCTTGCGGATCAGCCCGTCGAGGCGTTGGAGCTCCTCCGCGGAGAAGAGGTCGGCCAGCGAAAGCTCGAATCCGTCGGTGAGCGAATAGGTGTGGCATTGGGTTCCGTACATGCCGTGCGCACCGCCGGTGTAGCCGGCCCGGGTGATGATGTAGCAGAGCAGCGAATCCTGCACCGAGGCTTCCGATTCTACCGAGATCTCGTATTGGCCGCCCTTCGGGGCGTTTCCCTCCGGGAGATAATTGTTGAGAATATCGTTCAGGAAGGCCGCGGCGCCCTCTCCGGCCGTTCCGGAGAACTCCTCCAGTTGGAAAAAGTAGCCGATGTTGGCCTGTTCGATCAACTCCAGGGCCGGAGATTTCGCGGTGTTCTCGATCGAGAGGAACCGGTAGTCGACCTGACAGCTGTTGCCGTTCCGGCATAGGAGGGTGTCGAGCGCCATCGTTGTGAACCGGGGCGGCACGGGGTGTTTGGAGCAGGCACAGGCGCAGAGTGCGGCTGCGAGGATCAGGGCGGTTCGGATTTTCATGGCGGAATGCGGTTTTGTCCGAGGGTAAAGATAGGCAAAAAGCGGGACCCGGCAAGAAAACCGAAAAAAAATCGCAGATTTAGGGGGAAAATTTTGGAGATTCAAAAGAAGGCGCTATCTTTGCACCACAAAACGAAACGAGGTGGATTCATCTAAGGGTTAGGATACATGCCTCTCACGCATGACATAGGGGTTCGAATCCCCTATCCACTACAGGAAAACGATCGGTGACGGTCGTTTTTTTTGTGAGCGGCCGGAAGCGGTCGCTTTTTTGTGTGGTGAGGGTGTGGCGAAGGGGGGGCGGCTGAGGCGGCTGAGGAGAGCTGACAAGGAACCGGCTGGAAAATGCGGCGGCCTCTTCGGAAAATGTGACGACCATCTTCAAAATGCGGTTGCCTCCTTTGGGAATGCGGCGGCCTTCTTCAAAAATAATGTAGCGGCCGCCCTCGAAAAATGCGGCAGTCTCCTTCAAAAATACGGCGGGCGCCTTCGAAAATAATGTAGCGGGCGCCCTCGAAAATGTAACGGCCGCCTTCGAAAAATGCAACGACCGCCTTTGGAAAGGCGGCCGTCGCGGCATTGGTTAGTTTAGGTTAAAGATTGGTGGGAGTTTATTTTTCAAGTTTCGACTTGAACTTGTCGATTTGTCGTTTCAGGGCATCGATGGCTTCGTCGACGGACTCTTCGAATGCCTTCGACTGATGGCAGGCCACCAGGTCTTCGCCCGGCATGTGCAGCGTAATGGTTGCTATCTTGTTTCCTTTTTCGTGGTCCTTATCGAGTTTGAGAATGACATCGGCGCCTGTCGAGCGCTCCGCAAAGCGGTCCAACTTCGCCATTTTGGCATTCACGAATTCGATCAGCCGCTTGTCGGCGTCGAATTTCACGGATTGAATCTGTACGTTCATAGCCTTACAGTTTATAAAATGATCACTTGCCTCCCTTTCCGCGGGGATGGGCCTTCGCGTAAGCCTCCCGGAGCCGAGCGATGCTGTTGTGGGTGTATACCTGTGTGGCCTGCAGCGAAGCGTGTCCCAGGAGTTCCTGGATTTCGCGCATGTCGGCGCCTCCGTTCAACAGGTGTGTGGCAAACGTATGGCGGAGAACGTGGGGGCTTTTCTTGCCCTGTACGCCTCCGCGATCGAGTTCCTCCTTCACGATGCGGTACACGGTAGTCCGGGAAATGCGTTTTCCTTGGTGTGTTAAAAATAGCGCTTTTTCCCCGGATTTGCAAATATTTTGCCTTTCAATTGTCCCGAGGTAGGATAAAATTTTTTCCCGGATGAATTCCAGAACGGGCACCATCCGCTCCTTGTCTCCCTTGCCGCGGATGCGCAGCGAGGTGTAGTTGTCGGAGAAGTCGTCGCGGTTGATTCCGACGAGTTCGGCCAGGCGCAGCCCGCAGCCGTAGAACAACAGGATGATGAGTGAATTCCGCTCCTGTTCGAAGTCGACGCTTTCGACCTCGCAGTCGCGGACGATCCCGCTCATGCGGCTTTCGGGGACGAAGACCGGCAGGCGCCGCGAGGTGCGGAGCGAGACGACGGGCTGTACGACGTTGCGCGGCACGACGCCGCGGCTGAGGAGCCAGCGGAAGAAGGAGCGCAGCGACGAGACCTCGCGGTTCATCGATGCGGCGCTGATGTGCCCGTGTTCAGTGCGGTAGAGGATCCACTCGCGGATATCTTCGGTGGCGATCCGTCGGAGCCCTTCGGGAGAGTCGTCGACCCCGAGCCACGCCAGGAACTGCTCCACATCGTGACGGTAGTTGCGGATCGTGAGCGGCGAATAGCGTCGTTCGGCTTCGAGGTATCGGATGAATTCGTCCAGCATGTAGGCAAAGATAGGCAAAAACCCCTATCTTTGTATGCAAAGAGACCGAAGTTATGAAACAGCGATGGAAACCCGGTACGGTGCTTTACCCGGTGCCGGCGGTATTGGTGAGTTGCGGGGCGACGCCCGAGGAGTACAATCTGTTGACCGTGGCGTGGACCGGGACGGTCTGCACGAATCCGCCGATGTGCTCGATTTCGGTGCGGCCCGAGCGCCACTCCTACGGAATCATCCGCCGCACGGGGGAGTTCGTGATCAACCTGACGACGCGCCGGCTGGCCCGGGCGACGGACTGGTGCGGGGTGCGTTCGGGGCGTGACTGCGACAAGTTCCGCGAAATGGGTCTGACGCCCGTGGCCTCGGAGGTGGTCGCGGCGCCGCTTGTCGCCGAGTCGCCCGTGAACATCGAGTGCCGGGTCCGCCAGGTGCTGCCGCTCGGGAGCCACGACCTCTTTATCGCCGAGGTGGTCGGGGTGCAGGTCGACGAGGAACTGATCGATCCGGCGACGGGCCGTTTCTGTCTGGAGCAGGCCGATCCGATCGTCTACTCCCACGGGGAGTATTTCGCCCTGGGCGAAACGCTGGGACACTTCGGCTGGTCGGTGCGGAAGCGGAAAAAGGGGGCGAAGCATCGCTGACCCGTGCTGACCGTGCTGTTTTGCCGCAATCCGGGAGTGTCGGAGCCGCTGCTGCCTCAAATTGAGACGGCGGTCGTTTTTTTGAGACGATACCGCTCTTCCGGCCTTTGGTTTTCCGCTATCTTTGTGGCCGGAACCTCGAAGTTTCAAGGAAAACCAACCCGTCATTCGAAGATGAAAAAAATCTGTAAACTGCTGTTATGTCTGACCGTGACGCTTCTTGCCTGCGGCGCGGTGCGGACGGTTTCGGCCCAGGAGGGGCGGGAGAACCCCCTTCCGGATTGGGCTTTGGGCGGCTTCGTGCGGCCTGCCGGTATGAATCCCGTCATCAGTCCCGATTCGCAGGTGCGTTTCTACTGCCCGATGCGCCGGGATTCGGTGGGGTGGAAGGAGAGCGATACGTTCAATCCCGCGGCGGTGGTCCGGGACGGCCGGATCTGCGTGCTCTACCGCGCCGAGGACAACTCCGCGACGGGAATCGGCAAGCGGACCTCCCGGATCGGACTGGCCGAGAGCCGGGACGGCGTGACGATGGAGTTCCGCCACGACCCGGTGCTCTTCCCCTGCGAGGACGACATGAAGGCCTACGACTGGCCGGGCGGGTGCGAGGACCCGCGTGTCGCCGAGACCGAGGAGGGGACCTACGTGATGTTCTACACGTCGTGGAACCGGCAGATTCCGCGGCTTTCGGTGGCGACGTCGCGCGACCTGATCCACTGGACGAAACACGGCCCGGCCTTTGCGAAGGCCTACGGGGGCCGCTTCCGGGACCTGAAGAGCAAATCGGCGTCGATCGTGACGAAGGTCGTCGGGGATAGGCTTGTCATTACGCGCGTGCGCGGGAAATACATGATGTACTGGGGCGAGCGGATGATCAACATCGCCACGTCGGACAACCTCATCGACTGGACGCCGGAGCTGGACGAATCCGGAAACCTCAAGGGAATTGTCTTCCCGCGGGAGGGGTACTTCGACAGCGCCCTGACCGAGTGCGGGCCTCCGGCCGTGCTGACCGACCGGGGCATCGTGCTGCTGTACAACGGCCAGAACCGGCTCCGGGAGGGCCGGGACCGGCGTTATCCGCCGCGGACCTACTCGGCGGGTCAGATCCTCTTCGATGCGCAGGAGCCCGGGAGAGTGTTGGACCGGCTCGACGTGCCGTTCTTCCGCCCGGTGGACGCCTTCGAGAAGAGCGGGCAGTACAAGGACGGAACGGTCTTCATCGAAGGTCTGGTCTATTTCCGCTCGAAGTGGTACCTTTATTACGGTTGTGCCGATTCGCGGGTCGGGGTTGCCGTGTACGATCCGGCGCAGCGGACGCCGGGTGATCCCGTCCCGGAGGTTCCGGCCGGGGATTCCGCGGCCCGGTAGCCGGGAGGCGGAGGTTTTGGCGGGGGCGCCGTTCGAAGGAACGGCACCCCCGTTCTTTTTGGGCCGGAGGGGATTCGGACGGGGGCAGGACGGGGGCAGGACGCATAAAATCACGAAAAGGCGTAAATATTTGCCTTTCAGGTTTGTCAATCCGTGGATTTTTGCTATATTTGACCAATTGTGAACCTTAACTCATCTCTCCGCATATGGCAATCATTGATCTTGTACGATGGGCGCCTCAGGACGGCGAAACGATTTTCGCCTGGCGTTTCCCGCATACGAATCTGAGTACCTACACGCAGTTGATCGTCCAGGAGTCTCAGGAGGCGGTCCTCTTCTCCAAGGGGCAGATCATGGGCAAATTCGGGCCGGGGAAACACACCCTCAATACGGAAAATCTTCCCGTTCTGCGGTCGCTGTTCGGCATCCCGTTCGGGGGCCGGAACCCGTTTACGGCCGAGGTGTGGTTCGTCAACCGGATCCAGACCTTCAGCATCGACTGGTCCATCGACCGGATGGCGATCCACGACGCGGACTACAACACGCAGTTGCCGCTGACGGCCTCCGGACAGTACGGTCTGGTGGTCTCCGATGCCGAGAAGTTCCTCGTGAAGATCGTCGGCACCCGGAGCGAATTCACGCAGGACGACCTCACGGAGCAGTTTACGGGCGAATTCTCGACCAAAACCAAGTCGACCATCCTGCAGTACATGCTGAAACACCGGGTGGGCTTCAAGCAGATCTCGGCCTACCTGGACATGATCTCCGAGTACCTGAAGAACGCCATGAACCCCTTCTGGACGGATCTGGGGCTGCAGCTGACGAAGTTCTACGTGAGTACGATCGAGATCGACGACTCCACGCCCGACGGACGTCGCGTGAAGGAGGCGATTGCGCAGCAGGCGGCCATGTCGATCACGGGCCACACCTGGCAGCAGGAGCAGATGTTCGATACGGCGAAGTCGGCGATCGGCGGTCTGGGCGACAATTCGGGCGGACTGCTGGGCGGGCTGCTGGCCGTGAACATGATGGGCGGCCTGGGCGGCGGGAATGCCGCCGGGGTGATGCAGCCGCAATACAACCAGCCGACCTTCGGAGGTCCGGGTCCGGCGGGTCCGGGTCCGGCCGCTCCGGGAGGCCCGGGTGCCCCGGTGGGCGGTGCTGCGCCGGGCGGTGAACAGGTGAAGATGGTCTACTGCTCGAACTGCGCGAAGAAATTCCCGAGCAACATGCGCTTCTGCCCCCATTGCGGGGATCCCTACAATCCGTGCCCGCACTGCGGGACGGACAACGACCAGAACGCCAAACGGTGCGTAAGTTGCGGCGCCTACCTGCAGACCGGGGCGGGCGTCTGCCCGAACTGCAACGCGCCGCTGGCTCCCGGCAGCTCCTTCTGCGGGCACTGCGGCTATCAGGTCGTCACCTCGGGGGATGTCTGCAGCCGCTGCGGGGCTCCGCTTCCGCCTTCGGTGAAGTTCTGCCCCCGCTGCGGGAACAAACGTTGAACCTCAGAAAATCCCGAACCATGCAAAAAACACTCTCCTGGATCGCCCTGGTGGGCGGTGAAATCGTCATTTTCGTCGCATTCCGCCTGTGGGGCGGGGGGCTTCTGCCCGAAATCCGCACCTTGAATACGGTCGTTTCGATGATCGTGCTGGCGCTGTTTTTCGTCGACATCCTGATCCCGTGGGTCGACTGGAACGACCGCAGCGCAAGACGCCTCGGGACGTTCGGCCTGCGGTGGGTCGCTACGGGCCTTTACGCCGTGGCGGCCGTCGCCGTCATGCTGCTGTGCAATGTGGCCTTCCCGACACTCTTCTCGACGCAGTTGCTGATCCACTGCATCCTGCTGCTGGGACTGGTGCTCGGCTTCTCGGCGGTCGTCGGGGCTTCGGCCAAGGTGGGGTCGGTCCATGCCCGGGAAGAGCAGCTGCGCTCCGGGCTCGACGACCTGAAACAGCGCGCCCGGCAGCTGCAGCGTGTTGCCGGGGGCATTCCCGACCTCCCGGCCGCGTATCGGAACCGGATCGAGGCCCTGGCGGGCGAGCTCCGCTTCGTGTCGCCCTGCCGCACGGCGGAGGCCGCAACGCTCGAAAAGGAGTTCGGAGAGGCGCTCCAGGCCCTCGAATTCGCACTCCCGGCCCACGCCATGAACCGCGGGGCGGTCGAATCGGCGCTGGCCCGGGCCGAACGCCTCTGCGCGGAACGAAAAACGCTCTACACCAATTAACCCAACCTAATAACCATGAAAGGAAAAATTTTCCCTGAATCTACGAATAGTTATCAGGATCAGGCCAAGATCCTGTTCAACTATTATCAGCAGGCTGCTGAAAAGATTGTCGCGGAGGAGGAGCGCATCGAGAAGGAGATTGCGGTCCTGGAGGAAGAGAAGGTCCAGCTCGGAAAGGAGATCGGCGGATTGTGGTGGTGGTTTTTGACGATCATTCTGTTTTTTGTCTACTTCATCAAGAAGAACGATCTGCAGAAGCGGATCACGGATATCGATTGCCGGATCGCCGGATTCCGGCGGCAGCACGCCGAGATCTTCCGGGATTACAAGGTGACCAAGCTCGGCGTGGTCTACGTTCCGGTTGCGGACCAGATCAAGTACGAGGACCGGAGCTTCATCGTCGACTATACGGGCAAGGTCCCCGAATCGGAGGTCACGCTGCAGCTGTCGCGCCAGAACGACCTGCTGATCGAGACCATCGGGCGTCTCGAAAAACTTTCGGACGAGGCGCCGATCGTCGAGAGCTCGCAGGAGATCGAGACCGTCGGGACGGAGGACTATTCGACCTCGATCCAGCAGATCAACCAGCACGACTACCTGGGGAACCTGGAGCGTTCGCTGCGGACGATCTCCTACTGCATGGACGACCTCGACACGACGTCGGTGTCGCTGCCGCTGGTTGCCGACCAGAGCGACTACCTGCAGTTCCTCAATGAATATGCCACGCGGGAGCTGCCCGAGCGTGCGGCCGTGATCCCGGTCTTCGACAAGGCGCGCTACACCGAGAGCGTCGAGAAGTTCCAGGAGCTGAACCGCCTCAAGGATTCGCTCTCGACCAAGACCCAGCAGTTCGAGGATGTGCTCAAGTCGCTCATGTCCACGATCGCCAATTCGGTGCAGGCGATTTCGGCCCTGAAGGTGGCTTCGGTGGACAAGGTGGTCCTGGAGTCGAACAAGATCCTGTTCCAGATCCTGAAGGCGCCCTACAACCACTACTCGCCGATGCTGGAGTTCGAGGAGATCGAGCGCATCCGCAACGAGCAGTTCGATTACAGCGAGGATGTGCAGAACTACGTGCCGTTCAAACTGCGGCAGAGCTCGCGGGTGCGTTTCAACCTGGTGACGGGACTCTGGACCTCGGAGGACGGAAATACGACCAACATGCCCTTCGGCGTGCACCAGCTCTATGAGGAGATCGTGGCGCCGGTGGTCCAGAACCTGATGATGGAGAACCGGATCGAGCGTCTGAAGATCTACAACCACATCAAGGACCAGAAGATCGACTACCTGAACAAGTGGCATCAGGATACCGACGCCTTCTACCGGGCCAACCGGGCCGAGAGCGCCGACATCATCAACCTGATGCAGGAGAGCCTTCGCGAGTACGTGGCGGCCTACAATACGCTGATCTCCCTGCAGCGGACCGAGGACAGCATGGTGCAGTCGAACGGCGAGCTGGATTCCACGGTGGTGGATGTGGTCGACAATACGGCCGAGACCCTCGCGGCCTTCGAGCTGCAGTCGCAGGAGTTCCAGAAGACGCAGGCCAACTTCGAGGAGTACATGGAGCGCCTGAAGGAGGACATCGATCAGAAGGCCGAGAAGTTCGGCTATATCGAGTATTACGATGCGAAGCTGCGCGACGGTTATTCGCACGAGGCGGCCGTTGCATCGAACGAAATCCACGCCCTGGACGAGCGCCGCAAGTCGCTGGCTACGGTGAACCCGCTCTTCGCCAAAACCACGGAGCTGCCTCCCCAGCCCAATGTCGAGGCCATAACGTTCGAGCACATTTCGCTGAACCTGCCGGTGATCGCCAAGGCGGCGCTGGAGGATCTCGATGCCGGGCCGGAGTCTGAAGATCCGGACGAGGGGGCAGCCCCGGAGGATCCGGATGCAGCCGCGCTTTCGGAAACGGGTCCCGCCGGAGAGGATGAAGAGGCTGATGAGGAGGTGGAGATTGACGGGGAAGACGAGGAGGACGACGAGGAGGACGACGAGGGGGACGACGGCGAAGGCGAAGGAGACGAGGAAGACGACGAGGGGGACGACGAGGACGAAGATGACGAGGGGGATGAGGACGAAGACGACGAGGATGACGAGGAGGGAGATGACGAAGAGGATGAGGAGCCGTTGACACGTGAGGATCTGGAGGCGATGAGCGATGAGGAACTGATGGAAATTCTGGATTATCTCGAACTGGAGTATGCGGCGGAGCCTTTCGATCGTGAGGAGTCTATCGCGACGATCCTGGAGGCGCAGAACGAATCCGATAACGAATAAAACCGACTTCCTATGGCTTATATTGATTGTGTAGTAGATACCGAGCCGATGGCTCAGGAGATCGATTCCGTCTCCAACCATATCAAAGGCACTACGGCGGCGGTCGTGGGAATGCAGGCTGCCGTCATCAAAGCGGAGGAAGAGGCTTCGAACCATGTTTGCGAGAATGTCAACCGGGGATTCTATACGCTGATCCACTCGCAGATCTCGCAGAAAATCGCCAAACTCAAGAGTGAGGTCGATTCCCACCTGATGCAGCTGAACCAGCAGCGCAAGCAGCTGCTGGCGATCAAGAGCCGCATGGAACGGGATTACAACATGATTTCGGCGCGCTACCTGAAACTCTTCAACGGCCTGAACCAGAACCTCCAGCAGCGCGTTTTCGAACTGGACAAACCGACGATCGAATTTGCGGTGAAGGATGTGGACAAGATCACGAACCGCACGAGACTTCTGCCGGGAGCGGTTCCGGTCGTGCAGCTCGAATCGCTGGAAATGAGCCAGCGGATCCTGGCTTCGAACATCAAGTACCGGGGGTTGTCGGTCATCAACTCGATGAAACGCTTCCTGCGGGACATGTACGCGCAGAAACGCCTTACGGATCGGATTCTCCTGCCGGAGCAGACCACCGTGGAGCACGCTGCGCTGGCGATTCCGGTGATCATCTGCGAATCGAACTACGACAAGTACGACAACCGCCGTCTGGACATCGTGGTGGCGCAGACGGGTCTTTCGAATGAAGCCCGGGTGCGGATCCAGAGTACGATCGGCGAGATGGTCGGATCCCTGCCGTGGAGTGCGGGCGAGGCCCCGGATGCGGAGATCTGCAGCGAGTTCAACCGTTGTCTGGCGGCTTCCGAGGCTTCGCAGCGCGTGAAGGAGATGGCGACGCGGCTGTTCATGATCCACGGCTATCAAACCGTTAAAACACGCTGATTATGGGCTACAGACGAAGTTTTACGAAACGAATCGCCGTCCACTACTCCGGGAGCGTCTCCTATCCGGCGTCGCAGAACGGAGGCAGTGTCTCCTACAGCGGTACGGCGTATGAGGATGTGACGGTGAACATCAATGTGGCCACGGAGCCCTTTGAGCATAGCGTCGCGCGGTGCAACAACCATGTGGGGACGCTGACCGGGGCTGTCGTGGCGACGGAGGCCGCGCAGATCGCCTCGATCCGTGAGAATGCGCGGAAGGTGGGTCAGACGATCATCGACGGCTTCTTCAAGACGGTGCGTTCCGAAATCAGCCAGCAGATCTCCGAGTTGTCGAGCCGGATCAATGCCACGCTGGTGCACCTGCAGGAGCTGGCCAAACGTTGTGTGGACAAGCAGCGGCAGATGGAGGTCGACTACAACCGGATTTCGGCGCGTTACCTGAAGATCTTCGACGAACTGAACAGCGAACTGAAGAACCGGATCTTCGAGCTGGACCGCCCGGCCTTTGTCTTCAAGGCGGACAGCGACGAGAGCGCGGCCCGTTTCGTCGAGGGTCCGCTGGTCGGCACGGCGATCGTGTCGGGCAGTGAGGAGAGCTCGCTGCAGGCGCTGATCTCGGCATCGCGGAGTAAGAAGCAGGCGCAGGATACGATCCATGAGATCGACCGTTTTCTGACCAAACAGAAACGCCTGGATCAGTTGCTGCACCGCTGTATCCTGCCCGAGAACCGGGAATCCGCGGTTTATATTCCGATCTGCTATTTGGAGACTTCCGGAGAGAAGGGGGTAATCGACCGTCATCTTTACCAGACGGAGTATCTTCCGACGGTTCCGTTGGCGCGGCTGGAGAATTCGTTGTCTGCGGCGTCGTGGTCGGAAGTTCCGCAGTCGCGTGCCGAAAGCATCCGGAATTACTTCAACCGGGAGGTTTCCGGGCACTATGCCTCGACGAATCCGCACGAGGCGCGGGTCAAGGAGTGCATTACCCGCCTGTTTAATATCGCAACCATAAAAAGCCTATAATCATGAAGGAACTGAAAGAGATACGTTTTAATGAAACGGACATTCTGTTGCAGGACAACCTTGTCCGGGGCTCGATCCTGCCGGAGACGGTCGCCGAACTGAACCGGAATATCATCTTCAAGGGGGATACGGTGGTCGAAGGCCCCGTCTACGGGCATCGTCTTGAGATTCAGCAGGGGAGTCTTGAGATTCAGGGTGCTGTGTTCGCGCAGTTCGAGTTGTATGTCAATTCGGAGGCCGGCGGGAACATCACGTTCAAGAAGTCCGTGGGGTCGGCCAATACGATTGTTTCGCGGGCATCCAACTGCCGGTTGGTTTTCCATTCGGACATCAATGCCAAATCGGTATCGTTGTGCAACGCCTTTGTGGCGGGCAGTGTGTATGCCGACGAGGTGGAGCTGGTGAACTGTGTGGTGATCGGCGGTGTTTTCGCCACGCAGTCGGTTGATCTCACCAACTCGATTGTGGGGACGTTCAACACGCCGTCGATCAAGGTTTCGGGCATCGTACATCTGCTGTTGCCGAGTGCCTTCTCGGTGGAGAAGATGGTTGCGGCGGCGGGGACCCGCCTTTACAACCTGAGTCTGGCGGATCTGGGTGCTTTGTACAAGGGTCTTCCGGAGTCTGCGAATTCGGGCAAGATCGCCATCGACGTGGATGCCGACGAGGTGACGACGAAACTCTCCGACGATCAGGTCCAGAAGACGCTGCGGAGCTATACGGTGATCGGGAAGGTGCTGGCGGCGGATCTGCTGGATACGGACAAGTTCCAGAACCATTTTCTGCTGACGGCGGCGAGCCTGGGTCCGCAGTTGCTGAAGAGCTACGATCTGGGAGTTGACAAGGCGGGGAATCCGGCGACGCTTACCGTGGATCGGATCCGGGATTTCTTCTTCGACATTCTGAGCGGGAAGATTGCGATTCAGGACATGGACGGCAAGTTCAACATCTCGCAGATTGCCGGACGGGGTTGATTCCCTGCGGATGTTTCCGCCCCTTTTTCGGGTGAAAATCCTTGAAAAACGGTTGAAAAGAGGCCGACCTTTACAAAGGTCGGCCTCTTTTTTTCGGACGGGGGAGGGGTTACGATCCGGATGCTTCCGGATACTTTTCGGTGAGCCGGTCGAGAATCTTCTGCGCCACGATGCGCTGTCCGTCGGCCGTCATGTGCACGCCGTCGGGTGCATACTCCTTGAAAAAGGGCTGAAACGGATGATAGATGTCGATGACCTCCCATCCGTATCGGCGGGCAATGGCGGTCAGTTCGGGAATCAGCCGTCCGAGGCGTTCGTTGCCTCCGGTATATTTCGGCCCGGCCTGGGCGTCGTTCATGGGCGGCGGCGTGACGAAGATGCAGCGGGGGCTGGTGCGTCGCACCCATCCCGAGCGGGAGATGGTTTCGAGCAGGCGTGTGAAGTTGGCGGCGACTTCGTGCTGCCGATCGGCGAAGACGGCTTTCGTATCGTTCGTGCCCAGGCATACGACGATCGCATCGCATCCTTTTTTCCGGAAGTGACGCCCGGCGTTGTCGAGGTCCTGCCGCAGGGTATGGAGGGCATTCAGTTCGGGGTCTGCGTTGTTGTCGAAACCGATGGTTCGTCCGCTTCGGGAGTTGTTGCAGATGTCGGCCTGCGGCAGCAGGCTTTCGAGCTGATCCACCCAACCGTTTCGTTTTTCGCCGTTCGAATCCCCGAGGGTCCAGATCCTCCATGCCGTGTCGCACTCCGGCTGCGCGACCGGAAGCAGCGACAGGGCCTGGGGCAACTGTTCGTGCCCGCCTTCGAAAAGGGTCAGCGTAATCCCTTCGAAATGCCTTTTGAGGTGAATTTCCCGGCCGTAGAGTTGCTGCCGGAGGTCGCGTTCCGGATTCTGCCGGGCGGCGACCAGCCGGAGGGCCTCCCGGTCCGAAACGAGACACGAATCCGGCGCACCCTTCGCGCGGGCGATCCGGTTGTAGATGTCGATGGCGTGCGTGATGGGTACGGAACCCTTGTAGCCGTCGTGGACACCTTCGTAGATGTAGAGCCGGGCGCCTTGCCGCAGGCTCTCCGGGACGGGCATCTGCAGCGGGGAACGTCTCCGCAGTTCGGCCGTATCGGGGCCATTCGCCGAGGGCATCGACTGCAGAATATCCTTTGCATAGTGCTGGCGCCGTCCGAGCGACTCCTCGTACCAGGCCTTCAGGTCCGAGATCGGGGCCCAGGCCGAGAAACTTTTGACCGGATAGCGCATCTTCATGTAGGCGAGCAGCGTGGCGTAGCCTCCGCCCGAAACCCCGATGATGTGAACTTCGTCCGGATCGGTATTTCCGTTCTCCACGCCATAACGGACGGCATCTTCGAGGTCGGCAAGGACCTGTGGACTGCCGCAGGCCTCCGGACGGTTGTTGGGTCCCCGGAAATCGGGATGGATGTAGTTCCAGTTGCGGGCGGCGGCTTCTGCGGCGAGCGGATCGCGTTGGGTGTAGTCTCCGCTCCAGGTGTGGAGGCTGACGACGAGCGGCTGCGGGTGCGGCCCCGTCGCCTTGCGGAAATAGGCCCGTTGGCGGGTCCCGTCGATCGACGAGGGGATCTCCACCTCTTCGAATCCGGCCCATTCGCCCCGCTGCGGATCGTCCCAGACGGGTCGGGGGGTTGTTGGCTGTTCTGCGGGTTGTGCTGCAGGCCGGTCCGTCCGGAACGGGGCGGCGGGAATGCCGGAGGTGTTGTAAAGATTCCCCCGGCACCAGTTCCGGAATCCGTAACGGGCCGCAATCGGATGGGGAACCTGTTCGGAGGAGAGTCGGACGGCACTCTTGCCGCGGATGATCCGTGCGTCGGCCGGATGGAAGAGCGAATCGGCTCCGCACAACTCGAATCCGGTCAGCATCCCCTTGGCCCGCAGTCCGAAGGGGGCTTGTCCGAATGTGATGACGACCGATCCGTCCTGTTGGAATTGTGCGGTCTGGAAGACGGGTCCCCGGGCTTCGATTCCCCGGATGCCGTAATCGGACGTCAGGGCCAGGAGTGCCAGCCGTTGTCCGATTTCTCGTTTGTACGGGGGATGGATGTTCGAGGAGTCTCCCAGATCCAGCGTTCCGACGATTCCGCTCCGGGAAATTGATTGAAGGGCCCGGTGTTGGGCCTCCACCAGCAGCGGGCGGTCGATGCCCTGCGGATCGTCGTAACGGAACGGGGCCAGTTCTACGTAATAGAACGGCATTTGCGGATTCTCCCACCCGTGGCGCCACGCCCGGACCATCTCGGCCATAAGCCGGTCGTAGACCTTGTAGTTTGCCCGGTTCCCTTCACCCTGATACCAGATGAATCCCCGCGCCGTGAAGTGTTGCAGCGGATGGATCATGCCGTTGTAAAGCGCTGCCGGAATCTTCTGTTTCATCATGCCGGCCCGTGTCGGGAAGTGAATGTCAGCCTCCTGTTCGAGTCTCTGCAGCGACTCCCGGGGCATCCAGGCCTCGATGGAAGAGGCACCCCAGTTGGCTGAAATCAACCCGATGGGGATTCCTAACGCCTCGGTCAGCGAACGCCCGAAATGGTAGGCGATGGCGCTGAAGTCGCTGATCCGTTCCCACGAGGGCGTTTGCCAGCTCCCCGGGCAGTCGTCTTTCGGCTCGGAAGCCGAGATATATCCCATTCTGAAGAGCCGGATGTCGGGGTAGCGGTTCGATTCGAAGAGGGTTTGGAGCGAGTGTTCGGTATATTCGTCCCGCTCGCCGTGCAACGTAAGCGCCATATTCGACTGTCCGGAGCAGATCCAGACTTCGCCGATCATAACGCTGTCGATCAGCGTTTTGTCTCCGTCGTCGATCGAGATCCGGTAGGGGCCTCCGGCTCCCGGCGTCGGAATGCGGAGGCTCCAGCGGCCTGACGTGTCGGCCGTTGTGCGGAAGCGCTCCCGACTCCATGAAGTCCGGATGCGGAGCGTTCGTCCGGGGTCGGTCTCACCCCAGAGATTGACCGTCGTGTCGCGTTGCAGGACCATGTGGTCTCCGATCAGAGACGGTAGTTTCACTTTGGCGGAGAGCGTCGCGACCGTCGCCAGAGCAATGAGGGAAATGAGCAGTTTTTTCATAGACAAGACAAACTCCTTTCTGTTAAGGACACGGAACATCGCCCGAGTTACCAAATGAAATCCGATTTATTGCAGCATAAAAAAAATATCTGTTCAAAGTGGGTCGGAGAGGTGTTTTTTCAATTTTAATTTGCTTATATTTGTTTCTGATCATGTTGGTCATCCCCGGAAAATCGGAAAAAAGAGGCGGGTTGCTCCCGGTTCGGAACTGCGGTCGGAGGCTTGAATGTCCGGTTCCTCCGGTTCGGAGGGGGAGGGATATTTCGGAAAATCAGACCTGTCTATCCATTTATATATTGTGTGCATTTTCAAGGTGAGTTTCAAAGGTATCTGATATGGATTATTCGAAGCGGAATTTCTCGAAGGATACGCTGACGCTGCTGTTCGATCGCTATTTTACACGGCTGACGGCTTTTGCCCGGACCATTACCCGTTCCGATACGCTGGCGGAGGAGGCGGTGCTGGATGTTTTTCTCAAGTTGTGGCAGCGGGAGAATCTGCAGCAGATCGACCGGTTGGATACCTACCTTTTCGTGGCGGTGCGCAACGCTTCCGTCAACAAGTTGCGGGATGCGAAACGTTTCCGTTTTGAGATGCTCGACGGTGTCGACGTCCCGCTGGCCCGCTACAGTGCGCCCCGGGGCGACGACCTGTTGGTCGAGGACGACATGATGAAGGCCCTGGAGACGGCCGTAGAGAAACTTCCGGCCCGTTGCAAGATCATCTTCCGCCTGATGCGCGAGGAGCGGTTCGGAAGGTCCGAAACCGCGAAGATCCTCGGCATCTCGGTCAAAACCGTGGACAACCAGTTGGCGATTGCCGTGAAAAAAATCGCCGAAGCGTTGAATATCGACCTTTCAGACCCCTTGAAATCGAAAATCTTTCTCAGTTTTCTACTCACCTTCTGATTTTTTTGTAAAAAAAGCGAATTCTTTTGGGGGAATTCGGCATTTGATGTGTCCTAATGATGAAAAAGCCCGAGAACCGCATGAAAGGTATGCAACATCTCATAGCCCGTTGGCTGACCTTTACGGCTTCGGCCCGTGACCGGAAGCGTCTCCACGCCTGGCGAGACCGCGATGAGGCGAATGCCGCATGGGTCGATACGCTGGGTGCATGGTGGAACAATCCGGCGCCGCGCCCGGAGAATCCGCGGGCGGAGGCCGTGCGAGCACAACTGTCTGAGCGTCTCGACGACCGTATCTCAACCGGGAATCCGGGGCTCCGGCGTCTCGTGCGGGCGGTTGCTGCGGTGGCGGTCCTGGCCCTTGTATCGTGGGGTTCGCTGTATATCGCCGCTCTGTCGGGCTATTTCGATACCGAAAAACGGGTTGCCGTGTCGACCCGTGCCGGACAGCAGAGCTGCGTGGAGCTGCCCGACGGCAGCCTCGTCTGGCTCAACTCCGAATCGAGGGTCGAATTCCGTGCCGACAAGCAGTCCCGGCGAGCCTCCTTGGTCGGCGAGGCCTGTTTCGACGTGAAGCCCGACAAGCAGCATCCATTCTTCGTCGAGGCCGGAAGTGCCCGCATCCGCGTGGTGGGTACCAAGTTCAACGTCCGTCACTATGCCGAAACGGAGCGTATCGCCACGTCGCTGCTCCACGGACACATCGTCATGCGGGTTCCGGGATTCGACGGTGAAATCGACCTGCTGCCGGGCGAGAAGGTCGTCTATAACGAACAGGACGGCACCTTCACCAAGTCGCACCTGAATACCAACAACGACATTCTCTGGCAGAACGGAATCCTGATCTTCGACAATGAACCCTTCGAACTGATGGTCCGGACGTTGGAACGCTATTACGATGTGGAGGTCATCTATGACGAAGCGGATTTTGAGCACATCCACTTTACGGGTTCGATCAACAACCTGAGCATATACAAGGTGCTGGAATTTATCAACCTGACGATTCCGATCCGTTATACGATCGAAAACAAGACGATTCACCTGGGATTGAGCAAAGAGCGTCCCCGGCGCCATTGAACATTTGACGAGAGCTATAGCGAAAACCGATATCTAACCTTTGAAACCTCACTGCCTATGAACCTGACCTGTCACCTCCGCGACGATTAATTCCATCCTCACAGTATGCTCTGTTTTGCTGCGGCGACACTCCCCGGGAGCTTGTCGCCAGGATGTTCCCAACCTTTACAAAAAGAACTTAAGACTGTAATGTATGAACCCTAAATTACTGTTTTTAAAGCAATTCAGGAACTTCGGCGCTGTTTTGTCACACGGTTTGTTCCTGCTGTTCGTGCTTCTTCTGTGCAGCCATGCCTCAGTCTCTGCCGCGGAGCAATCCGCCGATGAACGGATTACGCTCCGGGTCCGCAACATGTCGATCCCCGAGATCTTCAAACGGATCGAACAGAGTTCCGATTACCGTTTTTTCTATCGGGACGAACAACTGCGTGGATTGGGTCGCAGATCCATCCAGGTGAAGAACGCCTCGCTGGAAAGTGTCATGGACCGGCTTCTGGAGGGTACACCTTTGACTTATAAGATCGACAGCCGTCACATTGTCCTCTATTCCCGTTCGTCGGGGCGTGCCGACGCACCGAACCCGGACGGTTCTCTTTCGGTCGTGGGCTGCGTCACCAACGCTTCGGGGACCCGGCTGGCCGGTGTGACGGTCATCGTGGCCGAGAACCCTTCGAAAGGTACGATCACGGGGGTGGACGGTACCTATCGTCTGGACAACGTTCCGCCGCAAAGCACGCTGCGATTCTCGTTCATCGGCATGAAGAGTGCCGAAGTTCCCGTTGCCGGACGCACGGCGGTCGATGTCGCGCTGGAGGACAATTCGATCGGCATCGATGATGTGGTGGTCGTGGGTTACGGTACGATGCGCAAGTCGGATCTGACGGGAGCCATCGTTTCGGCCGATATCGATGCCTTCCGCGAGGCTCCGAACGTCTCGATCGTGCAGTCGCTGCAGGGCTCGGTCCCGGGACTGAATGTCGGGCAGGTCACCTCGGCCGGTGCAAATCCGAGTATCACCGTGCGCGGTCAGAACACCTTCGACGGCGGCAATACGGCGCCTCTTCTGGTGGTCGACGGCATCATCTACAAGGGGAATCTGGTGGATCTGAACCCGTCGGACATCAAGTCGATCGACGTGCTGAAGGATGCCAGTTCCGCCTCCGTGTACGGATCGCGTGCCGCCAACGGCGTGATCCTGATCACGACGATGACCGGCGCCAGCGAGCCGAGCAAACCGGTCATCACCTATTCGGCCTCCTATTCGATCCAGACCCCCGCACACCGGCTCAAGCCGCTGAATCGGGAACAGTTCCTGCGCCGGGTTCGTGACGCCCTCTGGGACAAGGCCTATCTTGCGCCCGACTATACGCAGTACAATCCCGATTTCGACATTACGTCGGCCTGGATCGCTCCGGCGAACATCAAGGGATTCGAGAATGGAACCGACTTCGACTGGTGGGATGCCGCGACGCAGACGGGCCATATCCAGACCCACAACCTGAGCATCCGGGGAGCGACGGACCGCACCTCCTACTTCATTTCGTCCGGATATACCGACCAGCTGGGTTACATCATGAACGACAAGTACAAGCGCTGGACCGGACGTATCAACCTCGAAAACAAGATTCTTTCGTGGTTCAAGGTCGGGGTGCAGAGCATGGTGGCTGCGGGCGACTACAGCGGGCAGACTCCGGACATGAGCGACATCATGCGCATGAGCCCTCTGACCGTGCCGCGGGACGAGGCGGGGGATCTGATCCGCCAGCCGATGGACCAGAACGTGCCCAACCCGTTCGAGCCCACGGAGATCGACGATCTGAACAAGGAGCTCAACCTGATGGGAACGGTCTATGCCGTAGTCGATATTCCCTATGTGAAGGGACTCTCGTATCGGGTGAATTATTCGCATGACTATCGGATTTCGCGCCGTTATACCAGCGACCCGAACGGGAGCAACTACACGGGTGAGGCGAGCAAGTACAACGCTACGGCGCACGACTGGACCATCGACAACATTCTGACCTACGAACGGACCTTCAACGACGTGCATAACGTGAATGTCACGCTGCTTGCCGGTCGTGAGGAGAACGAATACGAGAATACGAGCGCCACGGGAAGCGACTTTTCGAATCTCGATCTGGGTTACAACAAACTCGGCGTGGCGACGACCCAGAAGGTCTCCTCAAGTGCCTGGGACGAGAGCAGCCTCTACTACATGGCACGTGCCCATTACGGCTATAAGGGACGTTATCTGGGGACCTTTACGGTTCGTCGGGACGGCTTCTCGGGCTTCTCGAAGAAGAACAAGTTCGGTGTCTTCCCTTCGGCGGCGGTTGCCTGGGTGATCAGCGGCGAGAACTTCATGAAGAACAAGCCGCTTTCGATCGAGTTTCTCAAGCTGAGGGCCTCCTACGGTATGACGGGTAACCGGACGCTGGGGCGTTACGGTACGCTGGCCCAGGTGACGGCGGAACCCTCGTATATCTATGGCGACAACAATTTGCCGTCGATCGGCCAGTACATCTCGTCGATGGCCAACGATGACCTGAAGTGGGAGACGACGCTGGGTCTGAATCTGGGTGTCGACTTCAGTATCCTGAAGGGCCGTATCAGCGGAAACTTCGAATACTACAACACGAATACCAGCAACATTCTTTACAGCATCAACATCCCGCAGATGACCGGGTTTGCCAGCATCAAGAGCAATATCGGCAAGATCCACAACCACGGTTTCGAGTTCTCGATCAATTCGCGGAACATCCAGACCAGGGATTTCGCCTGGGACATGACTGTCAACTTCTCGCTCAACCGCAACCGGGTCGTCTCGATTCTCGGACCGCAGAACGATGTCGACGGAGACGGTCGCGAGGACGATCTGGTTGCCAGCTCGCTCTTCATTGACCAGCCGTTGGGTTCGATCTACTACTACAACATTCTGGGCATCTATCAACTCGATGACGACGATATTCCGGCGGGCTACCGTCCCGGGCAGTATCGTGTGGAGGATCTCGACGACAACGACAAGATCACGCCCGACGGAGACCGGAAGATCATCGGCTATAAGGATCCCAGCTATCGGTTCAGTATCGCCAATACGTTTACCTACAAGAATTTTACGCTTCGCGTGTTCATCAACTCGATTCAGGGCGGCAAGAACCGCTATATGGCTGCCAACACGCCGGATGTGGGCTACAACGATGCGGCGACGAACTGCAATGCCTTTGCCTACGACTATTGGACACCGGCGAATCCCGATGCCGAGTATGCCCAGCTCTATTATGCCACGCCGACGGTGACGACGGTCTACCGCCAGCGGAGTTTTGTCCGTCTGCAGGACGTTTCGCTGTCGTACCGGTTTAACCGGGAGCTGTTGAGCAAGATCGGGCTGCGGGATCTGAAGCTCTATGTAAGCGGCAAGAACCTGTACACCTGGACCAACTGGCAGGGCTGGGACCCCGAAACCGGCCAGGGCCTGACGCTCGGCGGCAGTCCCGTGCTGCGGAGCTGGACGTTCGGTGTGGAGATCGGATTCTGACAAGTTTTAACCTGTAAAATTGCATCGCTATGAAAAATAGACTGATAGGCTTTTCCGCTCTGGCATCCTTGGCCGTTTCGCTGATGGTGTCGTGCAATGAAGGCAAGATCCTGGAGGAGGTTCCTCTCGATTTCTACAGTCCCGAGAACTCCTACACGCGCCCCGAACACTATGAATCGGCCATCACCTACATCTACAACAAGACCCGGAACGCATTCTACAACAACGACGACAAGAAGGGTTTTGCCCTGATGTCGGGTTCGGACTACCTGCGGGATGCGCGCAACGACGGAAGTTTCAGCATGGGCGACTACCGTCTGCTCACGCCCAGCTCCGCGCAGCCGGATTTCTGGTGGCGTCAGCTCTACGGCGTCATCTCCGAGGCGAACGTCATCATCGACCGGATCGGAGATGCGGAGTATACGGATGAGACGGCCCGCACGCAGATGCTTGCCGAGGCCCGGTTTTTCCGGGGATTCTCCTACCGGGCGCTGGCCTGCCTGTTCGGCGGGGTTCCGCTGATCGTGCATGAGGTGAAGACTCCGCGGCGCGATTTTGTCCGTGCCTCGCGAGAGGAGACGTTCCAGCAGGCGGCCAACGACCTGCGGTTTGCGGCCGAGAATCTGCCGGAGAAGAAGGATGTCAAGGCGGTCGGGCGTCTCAACCGTGCGGCGGGTTACCATTTCCTGGCCGAGGTTTACCTTGCGTTGGAGAAGTTCGACAGTGCCGCGATGGCTGCAAGTATCGTGATCGAGGATCCGGCCTTCGGGTTGATGAAGACCCGTTTCGGCAACCGGAAGGATGATCCGGGGAATCCCTGGTGGGACCTTTTCCAGATGGGGAATCAGAACCTGGCGGAGAATACCGAAGCGATCTGGGTGGCCCAGATCGAGCCGGACGACGGACGTCTGGGCGTAGGGAACTACAAGATCGAGCGGATTTGCGGCTGCGTCTATTGGCAGCTCAAGGACCCCGACGGAGTGGATGGATTCATCGGTCCGACGACCCAGAACGGCGGTCGCGGAGCCGGATATCTCGGTCCGACCTCTTATTGGGTCAATGAGCTCTGGAGCAGCGACTGGGACAACGACCAGCGCAACCAGGAGCCGAACATGATCCGGGACTTCGTGTACGACAATCCCAAATCGAAGTATTACGGCAAGAAGGTCAGCGAGAACAAGGGAACCAATTACGATACGAAGTATTACTGTTATCCGTTCCAGTCGAAGATCACGCAGCGCGGGGACCATCCCTCCTATCTGTATGCCAGCGAGGAGGACATGGCGATCGGTCTGCTGACCTCTTCGGCCATGAAGACCTACCACGACCAGTATTTCGCCCGGTTGGCGGAGACCTACCTGATCCGTGCGGAGGCCTATTTCCGGGACGGTTATCCGGACCTGGCGGCCGATGACATCAACGAGGTTCGGCAGCGGGTCGGGGCCCGTCCGATTTCGGCCGGGGATGTGACGATCGACTATATTCTCGACGAACGCCTTCGTGAGTTGTCGTTCGAGGAGCCGCGCATCCTGACCCTCGGACGTCTCGGGCTGGTGTATGACCGGGTGAGCCGCTACAACGACTACATAGAGGGTCAGACCATCTCCGAATACAACAATCTCTATCCGATTCCGTACAGTGAGATCGAACGCAATACGGAAGCGGTTCTGGAACAGAATCCCGGATACGAATAATGGACGCAAAACGGTCATATTGGTTATTGCGACCGCTCGGATTGCTGCTTTGCGCGCTGTGGCCGATGGCCGCAGCCGCAGCACCGGGCGCATATCGGATCGACCTGAGCGGCGTGTGGAAGTTTGCGCCGGAGACGGCCGGTGCCGACGTGTGCCGGGCGTGGGCTTCGGTGTCGTTCGATGACAGCGACTGGCGGGAGCTGCGCTCCGGGACGGGTTGGAAACAGCAGGGGGTTGAACACGCCGGTTTCGGGTGGTACCGCAAGCGGATCGAAATCCCGGCGAGTTGCCGGAATATGCCCCTTTCGCTGGTTTTCGGCGAGATCTGCTACGACGACGATCTCTTCTTCAACGGGGTCTGGATCGGCGGGCTGCACGGCCCGTACAAGTACCGGAATCTGATTCCGCGGGTCTACGCCGTTCCCGATTCGTTGATCCGTTACGGGGCGGAAAACGTCATTGCCGTGCGTGCCTGGGGAATGCTCGGCGAAGGGGTCGAGGGGGATCGTTTCGGACTCTCCGGAGGGGTCTGTGAGGCCCGATTCGATCCTCTGCAGGTGACGCTCTGCCGGACGGACCGCCCCGGATTCGAGGCTTGTGCTCCGGAATTGTTCGATCTGAGCGATGCCCAGCGGGGGATGACCTTCGAGGTGGTCCAGCGTTTCGATCCGGCCACGGTGAAGGGCCCTGCCGCGACGGCTTCGTATTGCCTGACCGATTTTTACGGTACGGAGCTGCTGCAGGGTGAGACCACTGTCCGATGCCCGGTCGGCGAGGCTCCCCGGATCACGATTCCGGTCGACCGGGAAACGGCGCGCAAGATCTATTTTGCCGGGCGCTTCCGGGTTTCGACCCGGTTGTCGGAAGCCTCGCAGCCCGGTTGGGTGGAGCGTATCGATACGGTCGACCGCCTGTCGTTTGCCGCCCGGGATACGCTGTCGCTGCCGGACTGCTATGCCGACGTGATTCATGACACGCCTTACGGGCGTCTGCGCCTGGTCGACGAGATCGACTGTACGCAGGATGTGGCCGACGATCCGCACCCCTATATGCAGAGCGGATTCGACCCCCGGCAGCAGTATTGCACGCCGGGCTCGCCGGTCGAGATGAACATCACGGAGATCCTCGGGCGGAAAGCCCGGGAAAGCGGCTACGGATGGTTTGCCTACCGGATCGGCCGCGGGCGTCTCAAACCGCACACCTGCTATCTGGTGCGTATCGAGTATCCCGAGGATCGGCCCCGCTATTGTCCGATTGAGATTCAGACGGGCGAGAATTATCAGAATGTGGCCTGGAAAAGCGGCGTTTCGGCCGACAGTCCCTACGACAACTGGCCGTTGAGCGGGCAGTGGTGCTGGTTCGATACGATCGTTCCGCTGGACGACGAAACGACGGGCGGATCGGGAGCCAACGGAGCCTCGTCGCTTTCGGGATTCTGGATCTACGTGATGAACAAATACAATCCGCCGGCCTATTTCCCGCTTTTCAAGGGCGGTCCGGCCGTGGCCCGGATCCGGCTTTACGAGCTGGACGACACCCATGCGCCGGAGATCCGTTATCCGGAGGATGCACCGCGGCGTACCCTGATGCTCGACTGGGAGCGTCAGCCGCTGATGGAGCCTGCGGATGTGGTGGCCTACGGTCGGCAAATGGGTTACAATGCCGTTTCGCCTGTGGTCATGAAGTGGGCCATGATGAATTATGCCGACCCGATCCCGGGTTACGAATCCTATAACGACGACGACCGCGGCTACTGGGACAAGTTGGTGACGCCTGTCGGGGAGCTGCCGCGTGCGGCCGTTCCCGGACGCAAGAGCATCCATCAGCGTTATCTGGAGGCGACGTCCCGGGCCGGAATGGGCTACGTGCCCCGGATCGAATACGGAGGCTCGGAACTGCTCCCCGCCGCAGCCCGTGCCGTCGATGGCGAGGGCCGTCCGGCCAAACCCAACCGCTTTGCGGCCTGGTGCGGCGACCTGCTGCATCCGGCGACGTTCGACGACTTCTCCCGGCTGCTCGATTCGCTGGTCGGGAAGTATGCGGCGGCGTATCCGCAGTTGCGGGGGATCCTGTGGCGAATCCGGAGCGATCGGATGCCGATCAGTTACAGCCGGGAGGATATCGACCTCTTCTCGTCGGAGACCGGTGTAACTCCTCCGGCCGGACTCTCCGGTCCGGAGCTGGCCCGTTGGGCCTCCCGGGGAGCTGCGGCTGCGGCCTATACGGATTGGTGGCACCGCAAACGGGCCGAATTCCAGGGTCGGATTGCGCAGCGGCTGGCGGGCTATCGCCCCGATCTGAAACTGTGGTTCTATAACTGGGACAATGACAAGTTCTCGCTGGGGATGCACGATTTTACGGGTTGGGATTTCCTGGGTCCGGCGGTCCAACGGGCCGCAACGGCTCCGGACGAAGTGATGGGCATGTATCTGCAGAATATCGAGAAGCGGAAGCGTTTCACCACGGAGGATTATCTGGAAATGATGCGGACGGGGAACCTGGGTGTGAAGTCCCAGGGTTATCTGCCGCATCACGGGCTGCGTCCGTGGCTCTACCGCCGGATTCCGGGTGTTTCGCTGCTTGCTCCGGTCAATGCCCTGTATACGGCCCGGGATTCGGTCTTCCTGAACTATTTCCAAACGGCCGAGGGGTTGTCCGTGAGCAATCCGGTGGTCTATGACGAGGCCTGTTCCCGTTTCATCAATCCCAAATACGAAGGGAACATGGCAGTGCCGGGCGGCGCTCCGTTCAGCATGTCCCTGGAGCTCTTGTCGTGGTTCCACGGCGATGCCCGGACGCTGACCTTCACCACGTATACCTATGCCCGGGGCTTTGCGGCCGCCCATCGCCGGTTCGCCCAGGCGTTCCTGGCTCTTCCGGCCCTTCCGGGGCGGACGCTCGATGCGTCGGATCCCGATCTGCGCGTGCGAACCTACCGCACGGAGAAGGCGACGTATGTCGGTGTGGCGTCGAAATCCTATCGGAGCCGGACGCTGCGGATCACGATCCCTGCCGGGGAGCTGCCCGACAGGGGGCCCGTGACGGTCGTGGATCTGGTGACGGGCGCCGGGGTGCCGGCCGAATATGTGGAAGAGGGGCTGCGTTTCGACCTCGAATCGGATCCCATGCAACTCCATGCCTTCCGAATAACCCATGCAAACAACGATTAAAACCTTTTGTTTATGAACACTTCAACCGTTATTTCCAAAGTATGTACAGGCATTCTGCTGGTGCCCGTTTTGCTCGGGAGTTGGGGCTGTGACAAGGATTCCGACAGCGGAGCTCCCGTGATCACGGAGGTCCGGCGCTCGACCGGTCCGGTGACCTATGCCTCGAAGGGCAACGGGATCCAGATCGTCGGATCGGGGCTCGGAACCACCCGCTCCATCCGTTTCAACGGCTATGAGGCCAATATCCACACGGCGACGATCGAACCGAACAGCATTCTGATCGTGATTCCCCAGAGTGTCCCCACGATCGAGGACCAGGCGGTCAACGATCTGCTGGAGGTGACGACCTCGGAAGGTGTGGCTTCGACGCCGTTCATCATCCTGCCCGGTTCTCCGTCGCTTTCGGGTTCAGACAATGCCTCTCCGGCCGTAGGTGATGTCGTAACGCTCGAAGGGAAAAACCTCTACTATGTGCAATGGGTTTCGTTCCCCGGAACTACGCCAGTGAAGACCACGGAGTTTGAAACGTCGGCAGACGGTCTGAGCCTGAAGGTCACCGTTCCCGAAGGCTATGATCCGTTGAGTGGGGGCGATATCGAGGTGTGCACGCTGAGCGGCACGGCAGCCCTCGAAGCACCGCGTCCGCCGCTGGAGATCACCGAACTGAAATACGTCGCTACGGTCAATGCCGCGGAGTGGCAGGTGAAGGAGAATCTGCAGGTCGGGGATGTGGTTTACGTCGACCGCACGGCGGTTTTCGGGCAGATTCCGGAATTCTACCTCGGTTCGACGTGGATCAGTACGGCGACCGACAGCCGTTCGTTCAACACCGTCGGAGCGACGCTTGCATCGTTCAAGGTGAACCGAACGACGGATGTCTACATCGCCCGCAACCAGGGTACCGGAACCACGATCGAAGAGTGGCTGGCCGGTTGGGAGGAGATGCCCCGCGGCTCGAACGATGAAAACTACATCGGCATCAACACGGACAAGTTCTGGATGTACAAGAAGACCTTCCCGGCAGGCAGCACCGTCGAGGTGGGCCGCAACGGACATACCAGCCGTTCGCCCTATTTCATCATTCTCAAATAAAACACTGTGCGTATGAAAAAGATATTGATCTGTGCGGCCCTGTTTCTGGCCATGGGCTGCAACAAGGACAACGGCGATTCGGATCCGGGGGTTCCTTCCATCACCCGGATCCGGACCGAGGCCGGTACGGTGACCTACGCCAAACGCGGTTCGAGCGTGGAGATCGACGGCAAAAATCTGATCAAGGTCAACTCCGTGACGTTCAATGGCTGCGAGGCCGACCTGAGCGTGGCGGTCATTGCCCAGCAGCGGATTCTGCTGGCGATTCCCGAGGATGCTCCGACGATTGCCGACGGTCCGGTGACCGACGAGGTGGTGGTGTCGACCGATGGCGGCGAGGCGCGCGGCAAGTTGATTCTGCTGCCTCCGGAGCCGACTCTCACCTCCCTGAGCAATACGATGCCCGAGGTGGGAGAAACGATCGTCATCAGCGGCGAGAATCTTTTCTATGTCCAGGAGGTCCAGTTCCCGGGTCGCCGGATCTTTTCCGTGACCGATTTCACCGCTTCGGACGACGGCTCGCAGGTTGAGGTGACCGTTCCCGAGGGTTACGATCCCTCGAAGGGGGATATCCGGGTTGTGACCCTCAGCGGCGAGGCGGCCATTACGCCGGACGTTCCCGAAGAGCCTGAAGAACCGCTGCCCGAAGAGCCGTTGACCGTGACGGAGTTGCAGTATCTTCCCGACGTTTCGTACGCATCGTGGGAGGTGAAGGAGAATCTGCAGGAGGGCGATCTGGTTTATGTCGACCGCACGACGATGACCTTCTCCGTCATACCCGAATCCTACAAGGGAGCCCTGTGGATCAGTACGGCCGTGGACAGCCGTGCCTATATCAATGAGGACGAGCCGCTCGTTTCGTTCCGGGTCAACCGGACCTGCGACGTCTACATCGCTTACAATAAAGGTACGGTCGGTTGGTCCCGGTGGCTGGACGGCGAGAACTGGACGCGGATGGAAGTCGATGCGGCTGCGAGTCTCCACGAGGAGATCAAGGTTGTCTCGACACAGTTCCCCGACGCGGATCCGGATACGTATTACCTCTACAAGAAGCGGTTCGAGGCCGGTGTGATCCAGCTGCGTTCCAACTCCAACCAGAAGAATACGCGATCTCCTTATTTTGTCATTCTGAAATAGCATGAACCATGAAAAAATCCTGGATATATCTTTTGCCGCTGCTTGCGTTAATTGCCTGCAACAAGGAGGATACTCCCGAGCCTACCTCGAATATACCTCCGCTGGATGCCGAGATGCTGCCCGGCGGGTGGCCTGAGCCGGTTGTTCCGAACCTGAACGGCGCTGCGGCCCATTTCAATACGTATGTTGACTTCAGCTCCTACTGGAACTCCACGGCGATGAACCAGTTCCAGCGGGCGGGATACAAGTTCGTCCGAATGGGAGCTCCCTGGCACGACGTGGAGACGATCAAGGGCGTCTACAGTTTCCGGGGCAACTCCAGCTATCAGCCGGGATACGACCGGGCCTTCAAGGCCTTCTTCCAGCGGGGAATCCGCCCGATTTTCTGCATGGGATTCGGAAATACGCTCTACGGCCAGTCCCAGACCGTTCCGATCACCTCCGAGGAGGGTCTCAACGGCTTTGCCAACTATTGCAAGGCCATGATGAAGAAGTACCGCGACTACAACCCGATCATCGAAATCTGGAATGAGCCGAATCTTTCCGGTTTCGGCAGCTATACGGCCGAGCAGTATGTCGAGTTGGTGCGTCGGTGCCGTGAGGCGGTTTTCGAGGGTTGGAGCGAGGGCCGGAACACGGACGGGCTGGAGAAACCGCTCATCATCGGTCCTGTGGTTTCGAACGGCTGGGCCCGTGGGAACATGTTCGACCGCTGCCTCGATGCGGGTCTGCTCGACGTGGTGGACGGCGTGTCGTACCATCCCTATACGGACCTGAGCTCTTCGGCGGATCGCCGAATCCCCGAGAATATCGTCTCGTCGACGGTTGCGATGAAGGAGGAACTGGCACGCCGGGGGCATCCTGACTTCCCGATCGTCTTTACGGAGTGGGGGTGGTCGACGAGCCTGCCGATGACCTTCGAAACCGGCGCCATCGATTATGAGACGCAGGCCAAGTACCATGTCCGCATGTTGATCATGGGCTACTACATCGGCATCAACATCAACTGCATCTATTCGCTCGACGACGCCCGCAACGAGGAGGAGCGCCCGAACATTCTGGCCAAACATTACGGCATGTTCTCCACGACGGGCGAGAATTTCCACAAGATGCTGGTTGCCAAGCCTTCGGTTTCGGCCGTAACGAAGTTCACCGAGAGCTTGCGGGGCTGCGCATACGTCGAACGGGTGGATATGGGCGACGAGGGCGACCTGGACTCTTCGAAGGACTGGTGCCTGGTGTTCCGGAATCCGTTGAGCGGCGAGGCGAAGGTGGCGGTCTGGACCGTCGAGAGCGGGGTCAAAAAGACCTCTCCCGACCTGATGCCGCTGCTGGGGCTCTCCAAATCCGTCGTTGTGGAGTTCACGGACATGCCGGTTTATGTTCCGATCGAGGGGTATGTTCCCCCGCAGGATGAATAGTTGAGGAAAACAGGTTTTATTCCGGTTGCCGGGGCAACATACTCCGGCAACCGGTTCCCGAAATGCAAGATATGAAGAAAACGCTTTTCATCGCCCTTCTCATCGGACTGTCGTTCTCCGCCCGGGCCGTTGAGTTCAACATTCTCGATTTCGGAGCCCGGTGCTCGGATTCGGAACTCTCGACGCAGGCAATCCAGCGGGCGATCGACAGTTGCAGTGCCGCGGGCGGCGGCCGGGTTGTTGTTCCGTCCGGGACCTTCCGGACCGGAACGCTGGTGCTGCGGGACCGGGTCGAGCTGCACCTCTCCCGGGACGCGGTCCTGCTGGGTAGCGATCGGCTGGAGGACTATCCGTTCCTGGACGTGCGCTTCAAGACCCGGTTTGCGGACAAGAGCTATTATACGGGCCGCCGGGAGTTGTTGCGCTACCGGGCGCTGTTGTTTGCCGAGGGGTGCCGGGAGATTGCCTTGACGGGCGAAGGGTGCGTGGATGGCAACGGGGGCGCCGAACCCTTCCAACTGGGAAACGATGCCGGTTCCCGGGCGAGTTTGGAGCGTCCGATTCTGATTCTGATGATCGATTGCCGACAGGTCTCCCTGCGGGATGTGCGGTTGCGCAACTCCGCCTATTGGATGCAGTGCTATCTGGCGTGCGACGGGGTGGCGGTCTCCGGGATCCGGGTTTTCAACCATTGCAATTTCAACAACGACGGGATTGACATCGATTCCAGAAACGTGTGGATCGAAGACTGCGAGTTCGACACGGACGACGATGCGATTTGCCTGAAGAGCCACGATCCGGACCGGTGGTGCGAGCAGGTGGTCATCCGGAACTGCACGGTGCGCTCCAATTGCAACGGGGTGAAACTCGGGACGGGCTCTCTGGGCGGTTTCCGCAACATCCGGATCGAGAATATCTACCTCCGGGCGGCTTCGCGGAACCGGATCCGCCATTGGCAGCGCGATCTGGAGCATATCGACCTTCCGAATACGATGTTGTCGGGGCTTGCCGTGGAGACTGTCGACGGAGGCGTGAGCGAGAATATCGAAGCGGTAAATCTCTGGATGGAGCAGGTTCAGACGCCGATTTTCATCAAGTTGGGCAATCGCATGTCTCGTGAAGACTCTCTGAAGACGTCGCTCCGGAACATCCGGATTTCGAATGTCCGGGCCACGAGCCATAGCCGGATGTGCAGCAGCATTACCGGTTGGCCCGGCCATCCCGTGGAGAACGTTTCGCTCTCGAACATCCAACTCCGGACGACCGGCGGGACCCGGTCCGACGAGGTTGTGACGAGTGTCCCGGAGTGCGAAACGGAGTACCCGGAAAACAACATGTTCGGATTTACGCTTCCGGCGAGCGGCCTTTGGGCCCGGCATGTCGCGGGTCTTCATGTCGAGAATGCCTGTTTTGAGGTTTGCACGCCGGATGCCCGTCCGGATGTCGTGCTGCAACGGGTCACGGATGCCGGGCTCTCCCGGATCCGGACCGGATCCGAATCGCGGCGCCCTGTCTTGCGAGTCGACTCCTGCCAGCGGGTCGATTGTGATGCTTCGCTTGTCTTATCCCATTGAAAAGAGCCATGAGAGTCCTATTTCTGATCGTATTGGCCGCCTTCCTGAGTGCCTGCGGAGGCGGTGAATCCCCGGACAAGGAGTTTACGCCTGCAGCGTGGGTCGATCCCTTTATCGGCGTGGAGATCGGCAATACGTTGCCGGGTGCCGCCCTCCCGTTCGGGATGGTGCGTCTGAGTCCCGACGTTGCACCTCCGAATCATACGACGGGCTACCGTTCGGATCGTCCGATCCGGGGTTTTAGCCACAACCACCTCAGCGGTACGGGCGGCGGAGCCCGTTACGGGAACGTGCTTGTCATTCCGCAAACCGGACCCTGGACGCTTTTCCCGGAACCGGAACGCTCCGACGAATATGCACGTCCGGGCTATTACTCCGTGCTTTTGAAAGAACACGGCACGGAGATCCGTTGCGAACTGACCGCTGCGGAGCGGGTGGGAGTTCATCGGTACACCTTCTCCAAGCCGTCCGATCCGTTGACGAACGACGAATTGCTGCGCGGATATGTCCCGCAGGCGGAGATTCTGGGGCGGGTGTTGATCGATGCCTCTGCGATTATCAACATGGTCGATGCGGAGGTGACGCACAATGTCAAGAGCGGGGTGCGGATTCTTTCCGACCGTGAGATCGAAGGCTACGGGCGTTTTCGCGGCGGTTGGGGTGGCGAAAATCCCTATGCGGTCTATTTTGCGGCCCGTTTTAACCGGCCTTTCGACCGGTGCGGGACCTGGAAGGGAGAATCGGTTTCATCCGATTCGCTCCGGGAAGGCATCGATGTCGGGGCCTGGGGCGAATTCGTGCTGCCGCAGCAGGGGTGCGTGGAGTTGCAGGTTGCCATCTCCTATATCAGCGAGGCGCAGGCCTGGCGGAATCTCGAATCGGTCGGTGCCCGGGATTTCGATTCCGTGCGCGAATCGGCCGACAGCGTGTGGAACCGGGCTCTTTCGGTGATTCGCGTCGAAGGGGGGAGCCCCGAGCAGAAAACGGTCTTCTATACGGGCCTTTACCATGCGCTGACCATGCCGACCGATCTGGGACGGGATGAAAATCCGCAGTGGCAGGACGGCGAACGCCATTTCTGGGATTTCTATACGTTGTGGGATACGTATCGTACGGTCATGCCGCTCTATACGTTGGTCTATTCCGAGCGTCAGCGGGAGATCATCCGCTGCCTGCTGGACATATACGACCATCGGGGCTGGCTTCCGGATGCCTGGACAGCCGGGGATTACGCCTATGTCCAGGGCGGGAGCAATGCCGACGTGGTGATTGCCGACGCCGTGGTGAAGGGACTGGGCGGATTCGATGTCGAACGGGCCTATGCGGCCGTCAAGAAGAATGCGGAGGTCATGTCGGACAACCCCTATAAGTACGGACGCGATCTCTACGAGTATGAAAAATACGGTTATCTGTCCACTCGGATCAAGAACGGGAGTTCCAAATCGTTGGAATATGCCTACAATGATTTTTGCGTTGGTCAGGTTGCCGCGGCTTTGGGATACGGGAAGGATCGGGCGAAGTATGAGTCCCGTTCGGGGAGTTGGCGGAATCTGTTCGATCCTCAGACGCGGTTTTTCTGGGCCAAGGACCTCGAAGGAAACTGGGCTCCGGGTTTTTCTCCGACGTTCCGGCGTCCGGATTATTGGAACGGCCCCTACTTTTACGAGGGTACCCCGTGGAACTATGCCACGTATGTCCCGCACGACATGCGGAGTCTGATTACCGAGCACGGAGGTGCTGAATCGTTTGTCGCCTTTCTGGACGAGTTGTTCGACGGCGGGCATTACGAGATCGGGAACGAACCGGGATTCCTGACCCCTTATCTCTATCATTATGCGGGCCGTCCCGACCGTTCTGCCGAACGGGTCCGGGCTTTGCTCGAAGAGTTCCGGGTGGGCCGCCGAGGGCTTCCGGGACAGGATGATTCGGGAGCGATGTCGGCGTGGTATCTGTTCGGAGCGATGGGTTTCTTCCCGGTTGCGGGTCAGGATGTTTATCTGATCGGGTCGCCGGTCTTCGAGGAGAGCATCCTGATGCTGGAAGGGGGCAAACGCTTTACGGTGAAGGCTCCGGGTGTTTCGCGGACAAACCGGTATGTGTGTGGTGCGACGTTGAACGGTAAGGATTGGAACCGTTGTTGGTTTACACATTCCGACCTGCTTCAGGGCGGGGAACTGGTTCTGGAGATGGGTCCGGTCCCGACGGGTTGGGGACGCGAATTGCCGCCTCCGTCCCTGAGCGATTGATTGTTGTTGGCAATTTGCCGCTGAGACATACGGAGAAGTGTGGCCGGACAACTCCTGAACGGGGTTGTCCGGCCGTTTGTATGATGGCTGAGTCCTGTTTGAAGAAGGTGTGGAATCGGAATTCTCAGGATGATTGCTCCGGATGCAGCGCTTGTCCGACATCCGTCAGTTTTTCTTTAAAGGGTTTTGTCTGTTTGTAATCTGAGAAATTTATCTATTTTTGCGGAGGAGAATCTGTATACTCAAACGAAGGAATCATGAAGCAGGATCGGCTCATCCGGGCTTTTCGCAAAGGCGAAGAGTGGGCTTTCCGGAGAGTCTACGAGCAGTTTTTCGACCCGTTGTGCCTCTATGCCGTAAAGTATCTCAAGGACGGTTCCGAAGCACAGGATGTCGTGCAGGATGTTTTTGCCGCCTTGTGGTTGCTGCATGACAATTTCGACAATTGTCATACGATCCGTTCATTCCTCTATATTTCCGTCCGAAACCGTTCGATCAATCTGCTCCGGCGTCAGGCCCGGACGATTGAGAAGATATCGCAAATGCAGCAAAAACACACACCGGCCGAGGAGGCCGAAATGGTAATCGAAGTGGAAGTCGAGCGTCAGCTTTTGGCTGCGGTCCAGAATCTGCCGTCTGAATGTCGCCGGGTGTTGATGCTCTCCATCGAGGGGCGCTCCTATCAGGAAATCGGCGAAATGTTGCATATTACGACCAATACGGTGAAGAACCATCGGGTGCGGGCCGTCAAAAAACTCCGCGAAATGTTCCGTTATTCCCGATCCGAATCCGAACTAACCAATCGCCTGAGTGCGAAAACCGAATACTGACATGACCGACGAATTGATCATTTCCGATCTGATTAGCAAAAAACTGACCGGAAGCATCTCCCCGGAAGAGGAGCGGAGGTTGCAGCAATGGCTCGAAGACCCGCAGCATCGGGCCCTGTATGAGCGGATCCGACAGAAAGAAGATCTGGGCAAGTCGTTCTGTGCGTATATGGATATCGATTCGCAAAAGGATTTTCGGGATACCTTGAACCGTGCGGCGATCACTCCCCGCAAAAATTCGTTCCGTTATGCGCTTGTCGCAGCGGTATTGTTGCCCGTTTTGCTCGTGTCCGGTTATTTTGTCCTGCGGGTACACGGCGTTGTCGACCGGAATCCGGTCATCGCCCACAGTACCTCGCAGGCCCGGTTGATCCTTGCATCGGGCCAGGTTGTGGATCTCTCTGCGGAACAGGCTCCGGAGCTTCTGGCCGAAGTCGATGCCGTCATCGACTCCCGCGAACGGGGCTGCGTCCTTTCGTACCGGAATTCGGCGGGCGACACCGTGTCGGAAGGGCCCACGGCTGCCGCACCGATGGCCGAACCGGAATTGCACACGCTGGTAGTCCCCCGCGGGGTGAATTACAATGTGGAACTCTCCGACGGCACGTTGGTCTACCTCGATGCGGATTCGCGGTTGGAGTACCCCTCCCGTTTCGTCGGCGACAGTCGGACCGTATCGGTATCGGGCCGGGCCTATTTCGAGGTGTCGCACGACACGCAGCATCCCTTTATCGTGCGGACGAGCGGTGCGGATATCCGCGTCTTCGGAACGGAATTCTGCGTGTCGGACAACGGAACCCAGACGACAACCACACTCATTCAGGGAAGCGTCGGGGTTTTCGAATCCCGGAAAGACGTGGAGCTGGCCCGGCTCACACCGGGGCAGCAGGCCGTGGTCAGTGGCGGACATTGTGAGGTCCGGGCGGTTGAAACCCTTTATGTGACAGCCTGGAAGGATGGCTATTTCATTTTCAATGCCTGCGATATCGACCGAATCATGGAGGAGTTATCGTCGTGGTACAATATCGATTATGTTCTTGAAGATCCTGAAGTTTCGACCCATATCACCGCACGGATCCGGCGTTACGACAACATCGATTCGGTTTTGGACATCCTGGCCAAGACCCGCAGCGTGAATTTCCGGCAGGAGGGGCGGGTGATTACGGTTACGAAATAAGGGTTCCGGTTACAATTTGAAACCGCCCGGAGGGGGGGGGAATATCATTTTTTTTGAAAAAAACGATCATTCGGAGTAGTCCGAATGGTCGTTTTGTTTGTTATTATAAACGCACGAAATCCCGAAACTCCGATTTACAGGTATCTCGGGGAGGTACGTCGGTTGACGGGAATGGTTAGGTTCAGTATTAATCCTTAAAACTTTTGCTTATGAAGAAAACGTTGCCCCCGGAAAAGGAGATGAGCGAACGGCATATCGGCCACAGCGGGTATATTCCGAAGCGTTTGTTCCGCGTGGTACTGGTGACGCTTCTCGCCATGGGTTCCTTGTCGTATCAAGCCTTCGGGCAGCCCAAGAAGCTCTTTTCGCTCGGGATTCGGGATGCCTACCTGACGGAACTGTTCCTGCAGATCGAGAAGCAGAGCGACTATTCGTTCGTCTATCAGACGGAAGACATCGAGGCCCTGGGTAAAAAGGATTTCACCTGTATCCGTTCCGATCTGGAATCGATCCTGCAACGGTGCTTTTCGGGAACGAATCTCGTGTGGGAGATCTCCGACAACCACATCATCATCCGTCAGAAGACGACACAGCCCCGATCCGAACGGGTGACCGTCGAGGGCCGGGTTCTGGACGAGTACCGCAAGCCGCTGGCCGGAGTCTCCGTGCTGGTTAAGGGGACCCGCTACGGCACGACGACCGATTCGAAGGGAGAATTCAAATTTGCCGTGCCCCGACGCGAGGGGATGGTGATCCGCTTCTCGTTCATCGGCATGACGCCCCAGGAAATTGATTATGTCGAGGGCAAGCGGCTCTTCGTCAACATGCAGCAGTCATCGACGGACATCGGCAACGTCGAGGTGGTTCATACCGGTTATCAGGAATTGACACCGCGAGAGATGGCGGCATCGATCGTCTCGATCAAGGCGGAGGATATTTACAATCCGGGGCTTGCGACGATCGACCAGATGCTGGAGGGTAACGTGCCGGGTCTGACCTTCATGCAGAGCAGCGGCCAGTTGGGTGCGACGCCCAAACTGCGGATCCGCGGCACGACGACCATTCTGGGTTCTCAGGAACCCCTGTGGGTGATCGACGGCGTCGTGCAGACGGACCCGGTGAACATCGATCCCGAACAGCTCAACGATCTGGATTTCGTGAATCTGCTGGGTAACGCCGTTTCGGGTCTGAACCCCGAGGACATCGACCAGATCGACATCCTGAAGGATGCCTCGGCGACGGCGCTTTATGGAAAGAGTGCATCGAACGGTGTGATCGTCATCACGACCAAACGGGGCAAGGTGGGGCCTCCGGTTGTCACCTACTCTTTTTCGGGCTCCTTCACGCAGCGGCCCCGCTATACGGACCGGACGGTCGACGTGATGAACTCGCTGGAACGGACGGCTTTTTCGCGCGAGTTGATGAACAACCGGCAGGTCTATCCGACCATCACCTCGTGGCTGGGTTACGAGAGCATCTACCGCGATTACCTGAACGGCGAGATCGACTACAACGAATTTTCGCGTCAGGCGGGTTATTACGAGACGCTCAATACCGACTGGTTCGACCTGTTGATGCAGAACGGCTGGTCGAATCGCCATACGTTGAGTCTTTCGGGCGGCACGCCGAACGTGCGTTACCACGCCTCCCTGGGTATGAACAACCAGCAGGGGTCGATTCAGGGCGAAAAGAGCAAAACCTATACGGCGACATTCAATCTGACGGGTAATTACCGCAGGTTCAAGGTCCAGTTCGGTATGAATGGTTCGGTGACGGATACCGACGGTGAGCCCACTGATCTGAATATCAACGACTATGCCTATAATACCAGTCGGGCGGTCCCGGCCTATAACGAGGATGGCGGATATTGGAGTTATCTGCGGGGATCGTCGGTAACCTCCAGCGAGGGCGATACCTACCCGTTCAATATCCTGGAGGACATGGCGAACAGCTACCGTGAGCAGAAGAGCAACAGCCTGACCGTGCGTGCGGGCGTTGACTACGATATCACCTCGACGCTGAAGATCACGACCTTGCTCTCCTATACCGCCTCGAACAGCTATTCGGGGAATTACCATGGGGCGAATACCTGGTATGGTCGGACGCTGAACATGGGTTACCGCAAGTCGGGCGAGACCTATTACCGGGAGACGCTCATGCCTGTGGGCGGCGAGTTGAAGGAGAGCCGGACCGACAAGCGGGGCTATTCGGCGCGTGCGGCCCTGGTCTATACCGAGAAGTATGGCAAACAGGCGCAACACAAGGTCGACGCCTCGTTGGGAACGGAGATCTCGTCGACGGTCTATAACGGTTTCAACCAGACCTACCGCGGTTACGATCCCGAGCACGGCAACATCATGCTGGGAGTCGACCTCATGGGAGACAACAGTGTCTCGGAGAACAAGAACATGCCCTACGAGGAGTATGCGAACTGGCTGCAGACCTCCGAGGCGATGGGTATCCGGACGATCAACCGCTCGAATAACGTTGCCGCCTACATGACTTTGGGGTACGGGTACAAGGAGCACGCCTATTTCAGTTTCAACATGCGGAGCGACTTTTCGAACGAGTTCGGCTCCCGGGCCAACGAACGCTTCCTTCCGGCCTGGGCGGTTGCCGGTCGTTGGAACATCACGGAGAACGTGTTGAAAAATGTGAAGTGGATCAACTCGATGTCATTGCGGGCGTCGTTCGGTTCGCAGGGCAATGTTCCGAGCGTCCCCACGCGGCTGGTCATCAAGACCCCTTCGAAGAACAACGGCTGGGACTCCCAATGGAAAGCCTTCGTCAAGGAGGTCTACAAGTGGCCGAATCCCGATCTGCGCTGGGAGAAGACCTATACGACCAACATCGGTTTGGACTTTGCGATCCTGAAGCGGAAGATCACCGGTACGATCGAGTGGTATTACCGCAAGACGACCGATGCGTACATGTCGCAGACGGTTTCGGAGGTCAACGGTGTGAACAGCTACACGGTCAACCGGGGGACGATCACCAACCAGGGTCTCGATCTGACGCTGAACTTTACGCCGATCAACCGATTGACGGAGGTCAACGGCGAGATCAAGGGATTCCGCTGGCGTTTCGATCCGTCGTTCGGCTCTGTGATCAACCAGTTGATCGACAAGCTTGTGCAGACTCCCGAGACGACGCTCAAACACGACAATGAGATTTACTACACCGAGTATCTCAACGGTACGATTCATGTGGTTGGGCGTCCGATCAACGGTTTTTACTCCTACCAGTTTGCCGGGCTTGACGGCAAGGACGGTCGTCCGATGTTCAAGAATTTCGAGGAGACGGTTTCGGTGACGGACCCGCAGACGGGAGAGGTGACCGAGATGTCGCGAGCGGAGTGGCTGCAGAACTATTTCAGCACGAACCAGCAGCGTTACATGACCGTGATGACCTATTCGGGGACCCGGGTTCCGACCGTTCAGGGGAGTTTGCGCAATACGTTTACCTACAACAACTTCACGTTGAGCGTCAATCTGACCTACAGTCTCGGATCGAAAATCCGCCTGACGAAACTCTATCCGAACGTCTCGAAATCGAACGGCACGATTGCGCCGCTTCCTACGGAGAACGTCCGTCGGGAGTTGCTCTACCGCTGGCAGAAGCCCGGCGACGAGCTCCACACGAACATTCCGGGTATTATTCCCTCGTCGGAGTTTGCGGCGACGCTCGACCCGTGGTGGCAGAAGAACAGCACCTTCACGAAACTCTTCAACGACGGTTTTGCGCCGAACATCTGGCAGATGTACGACTATTCGGACGTGCGGGTCGTGAGCGGCAACTACCTGAAGATTTCGTCTGTTTCGTTCCGCTACCAGTTGCCGAAGAAGTTCTGCAACCGCCTTCGGATGAAATCGGGCTATCTGATGCTGACGGGAACGAACCTCTATACCTTTGCCAGTTCGAAGCTCAAGGGACAGGATCCGACGACTTCGGGCGGTTCGGCGATCGCCATATCGATCCGTCCGACCTATTCGCTTTCGTTCAATGTTTCATTCTAACGCATACGATGTCATGAAAAAGATAATTGTCATACTGTTTTCGGGCGTTCTGTCGATGGGTTTGCCGGGATGCGGGGATTTTCTGGAGGAGTATTCCCAGACGCTCTCCTATGTGGACGAGTTGGAGGATCTCGATGCGCTGTTGCTGGGGGGAGGTTACCTTCCGACACGTTCGGCCGTTGTTCCGATCAACTGGATTCACTACATGGACGACGACACCGAAGAGATTTGGGTCGGAGCCGGGACCGGCAAGACGATAACCGAGAAGATTCGGGGTTTTCACCAGTGGGAGAAGTATCCTTTCTGGGAGGAGATCTCCATCGGCGGCAACGTCTCGACGGACGACTACGGCGGCAATACGACCTGGAAAGAGTTCTATGCCCGGTTGGCGGTCGTCAATGCCACGATTGAGGAGGTGGAACGTTTCGCCGGGGATCAGAAGGATCGTGCGGAGTATCTGCGGATCAAGGGGAGTGCCTATTTTCTGCGAGGTCTCTACTACTTTTTCCTGACGAATCTGTGGGGAGCACCCTACCAGGCCGCAACGGCGGGGAGCGATCTGGCCGTGCCGCTGAAGACCGAATCGGCGATCAAGCCGGGCGGTTTTGCCCGGAATACGGTCGAGGAAGCCTATGAGCAGATCATCTCCGATCTGAAGGTTGCTGCTGAGAGCCTGCAACCCATCGAGAAGGACAACAAGCTCTACGCGAATGCGTCGGCTGCGGAACTGCTGCTTGCCCGCATCTATCTTTATCAGTGCAACTGGACGGAGGCCCGCATTTGGGCGAACAAGGTGATCTCCCGGGTGTCGAGTACGACCTTCCGGATGTACGACCTGAACCAGGCCTCCAAGAGCACCTATCAGAAAGAGTTCCGGGATGCGGGCTGGTGCGAGTATATTTTCTGCACGGGTTACAGCCATGCGACGATGGCTTTGGTGAATGTCAATTTCAAGATTTCGGATGCCTTCTACAACCTCTATTCGGATGATGATCTGCGCAAGAGTTTGTGGATAACCGACCGGAAGAAGAATTCCGTGACGTGGAAGGCCTTTTATTACCTGACCACGAGTGCTGCGTTTTCTCCGATGAGTTTCAAGTTGCCGGAGGCCTATCTGATCGAGGCCGAAGCGGCTGCCATGGAGGACGACTGGACATCGGCAACGGCAGCTCTTCGCAAGATCCGGGAGAACCGGATAAAAACCGGAATGGAGAATATCGCCTACGAGAGTTTCACGGGAGAGGAGTTGATCGACTTCATCCGGGCGGAGCGTCGGCGTGAGCTGGCCTTCTCGGGGCATCGGTGGTTCGATCTGCGGCGTTATGCCGTATTGCCGAAATATCCGCTCAAGACCACGATTCGGCATCCCTACTATTCGTGGGGCAACGACGTGGCTGTTCTGGAGGGGTACCACGAATTGGGCGAATGGCCGCAGGACGGCGGCTGGTTGTTGCCGATGCCGACCTACGCCTTGCAGAACAATGCGGGGCTTCTGGTGGACAATCCGCGTCCGGAAAGACAATTGTTGCAATAGATAATCGAAGAAGCAGCGTATGAAAAAGACGATATATTGGGGGATTGCGGCCCTGCTGATCGGGGGTTGCGCCAAGGAGAAGGGGCTCGAACCGTCGGGTCTCGATCCGAACTGGTTCGTGGTGACGGATTCTGCCGATCCGGTCGATCACCTTCGCTATGAGATTTTCCGGGAGACCGGGGTTCCCATTTTCCGGAACGATACGATCGGCTCGATGGACCGCGGGCTCGATGCGTTGGGGCAACCTTACATTTACTATGAGATTCTCGACGTGAATTACTCGATTACGAGCGACGTGGAGGTTGCGACTTATGAGTTGTGCGAGGAGGATGCTCCGGTCATGCAGGCGCTCGAACTGATGCGTGACGAGGTGATTCCGAAACTTCCGAAAGCGCTTCGTCCGCGTTGTTTTCTGTTGGTTGACCGGCTTCAAATCGACCAGACCAAGAATCAGCGGGGCGAAGCCACAGCCTACAAGGGAATGATGGCGACGGTCGTAGGGCGTCTTCAAGCGATCGGAAGCATGAGTGAGGCGGAGCAGTCGCGTTGGGTTGCGGGCATCACCGGGGAGGTGATTTCGGAATATCTCTGTTCCCGATATGCCGGGAAGTTGGAGGAGTTCTACTCGAAGGCGGTGGTGGCGGCCCGCGGCGGAGAGACGACGGTGAATCTGTATGAATTCCGCTACGATATCCGGGAGGGCGGGACCTCCGAGACGGATCCCGAATACAAGGATTGGAAAGAGTACGGGTTCCTGACCTATGACACCTCGCAGGAGATCGAGACGACCGTGGGCAAGCGGGAGTACCGGACCATCGGGCAGCGCCGTGACGTGGAGACCTTTTTGGTTGAGATTATGCTCGACGACGAGGAGGGATTCAAGAGCACGTATGCCGATTATCCGTTGTTGTTGGAGAAATACGATCTGCTCAAGGGCGTGTGGGCCGAAGTGAAGGTCGGTCTGCAATAAATTCCAAACTGTAGCTGTTCGATGAGAAGGAGTTTGCTGTGGGCGATTGGTGCGACGTGCCTGCTGTTTGGCGGCATGACGTCGGCATCGGCCCTTTCGAATGTCGGGAAGAAGCGCCCGAAAGAGGCGCGGAGCGAGGCGGCAAAGAGGCCCGGGAAGTATGAGAAACTCTTTGAGAAGGGTGTTTTGCAACGAGCCGAGGGGGATTTTGCTTCGCTTTATCTGGTGGGGGAGAAACTCTACCTCGAACTTCCCTTGTCTCTGTTGGGGCGGGAGATGCTGCTATCGTCCACGACTTCCCGGACGAGTGACAGCCGTTTCTGTATGGTAGGTGATCGTCCGGGGGCTCCGTTGCATGTGCGTTTCATGCTGCGGGACACGCTGCTGGCCCTGCACCGGGTCGATGCCCGTCTGGAGTCGCCCCGTGCGGGGGATCCGCAGGAGCAGGCGCTTGTCCGTCGGGATTTCGGGGATCCGGTTTCGGAAGGGTTCCGCATCCTGGCCTATAATCCGGACAGTACGGCGTTGGTTTTCGATGCGACCCCGCTGTTGTCGGTATGCAGCGATTCGGTGCTGGCTCCGGTCCGGCCGAAGGTGCGGAGCTACGAGATCTTCTTCAAGCCGGATTCCAAACTGACGGCGATTGTGGAAATGGGGGTTTATGCCCGCAGCCTTACGGTCCGCACACGCTTCTCGGGGCTGAGCACCGTCAAGGACGGCGGGGTGCTGATGCTTGAGGATTACCGGATGACCGTCGAGGCGCAGCGGACGCTGCTGCTGTTGCCGGATACGAAGATGAAACCCCGGATTTCGGATCGGCGGATCGGGACGTTCCTTACGGCGAAACAGCGGATTCCCGACGGAACTCCGGTCGAGACCTATACGTTGTCGAACCGTTGGCGGTTGGAGCCTTCCGATACGGCGGCCTATGCCCGGGGCGAGCGTGTGCGGCCCGTGGAGCCGATTGTTTTCCACCTCGATACGCTCTTTCCGGCAGCCTGGCGGGAGGCCATTCGGCGAGGAGTGTTGCGCTGGAACCGGGCCTTCGAACGGATCGGGTTTGCGGAGGCTGTGGAGGTTCGCGATTTTCCGCGCAACGATCCCGGGTTCGATCCGGGAAACCTGGCCTATTCCTGTATCCGCTACGTTCCGTCGCAGGTCGAGAATGCCATGGGTCCTTCGTGGGTGGACCCCTCCACGGGAGAGATTGTCAGCGCTTCGGTGCTGATCTGCAACGATGTGGTACGTCTGGCTGCGGCCTGGCGCTTTTTCCAGACGGCCCAGCTTGATCCGCGGGTCCGCACGGCAGATCCGCCCGAAGAACTGTTGCTGGAGACGCTTTCCTACATTGCGGCGCATGAAGTCGGGCATTGTCTGGGATTGTTGCACAACATGGCTGCTTCGGCGGCCATTCCGACCGACTCGCTCCGTTCTGCGGGTTTTACGGCGCGTTACGGGATCACGCCGTCGATCATGGACTACGCGCGTTTCAACTATGTGGCCCGGCCCGAAGACCGCGGTGTGCGGCTGACGCCTCCCGAACTGGGTGTTTACGACTTTTATGCCATCGAATGGCTTTACCGCTGGTATCCGGGCGGGCTGAGCGTCCGTCAGGAGGCTGCGATGGGCGAGCGGCTGATCGATGCGAAGGAGGGCGACCCGATGTACCGTTACGTTCCTCAACAGGTGCTGAGCCGTTACGATCCGAGTGTGATCGAGGAGGACCTGGGCGACGATGCCCTGAAATCGGCGGACTGTGGCGTTGCCAATCTGAAATGGATCTCCGCCCGGATGGACGGATGGTTGGCGCCCGGCGATCCCGAATTCCGGCTGCGCGAGGAGCTGTACCCGAAACTGGTGGATCAGTACCACCGTTATCTTCTTCACGTGCTCTATCAGGTGGGCGGTGTCCGGTTGGACAATTCGCGCCGTGCCACGGAACAGGCCGCCCGTTTCGTATCGGTCCCGGCGGCACGTCAGGAGGCTTCTCTGCGATGGGTTCTGCGCGAATGGTGCGATTGCGACTGGCTGCTTGCAAGGTCCTATGCGCCGGGTTATCCGGTCGGCTTTTATCAGACCTATGCACAACAGACGCTGCTGGAACCTGTCCAGAAACGGCTGGCAAGCCTTTGTGCCCGGGTAACCCTGTCATCCTGCGTGGCACAGGGCGATCCCTTTACGATCGACGACTGTATGCGGGTTCTCTACGAGGAGTTGTGGGAGCGGATTGTCGGTGAGCGCGACCTCACGCCTGCGAGCCGTTCCATGCAGCGGCAGTTCCTCGGGCTGCTCAATACGCGGATCCGGGAGATGGGCGGCAATACGCTCTTTCTGCTGGCCTATGCGCCCGATGGGTCGGACCTTCGGCTTTTCGGAGTGGACGACGCCTCCGTGCCGGACGGGGAGACCGCATTGGGCAAAGGCTATGGCTGGCAGCCGACCATCGACGTGACAGCCCTCGATCGGACGGATGCGGCTTTTCTGACGGCCCTGATCGAGGTGCGCGATCTGCTCCGGGCGCGTATGCCCCGGGTTTCGGCCCGGGATCGGAACCATTATGAAGCCATGCTGTACTCCGTGGAGCAGATGCTCGGAACCGATAATCCGAAATAATACCTTTCAGAAGATGATCGACAAATATCTGAAACCGGTCGTAGTTCTTTGTGCGGCCGTGCTTGTACTGTCCGCTTTTTCCGAGAGCCGGGCGGCCTCCCGGGAGCGGCGCAAGGACCGCAAGGAGCAGCCTGCGGCGAAATTGAGCCCTTATGCGCGTCTTTTCGACGGGAAGACGTATGAGAGTGCGAAGGGGGCCTTTTTTACGCTCCACCGGATCGAGGGCAAGGTGTTTCTGGAGCTGCCGTTGGAGTCCCGGAACCGGGACCTGCTGCTGGCCTCCACCCCCGCTTCGACGATGTATGTGCGGGGATGCGTGCCGGGCTTGCGGCAGCGGGATCCGGTCCGTGTCTCCTTTGTGGTGGAGGACAGTACCGTTGTGGTGAAGCTGCGCAACGAAACGTGGTTGCGCGAGGGTGTTTCGCAACGAGTCGGTTCGGCGCTCGATACGGGTAGCGGGGACAATGTGCTGGCCCGGTTTGGGATCCGGGCGATGAACGAGGACGGTACGGCGGCCGTGGTCGATGCGACGCGCCTCTTCACGTCCGACATTCCGGAGCTCTCGCCCATCAGTGCGGGTTATGATCCGTTCTCCATCACGGCGAGCCACAAGTCCGGCCTGGCGCGCATTGTCGATGTCTCGCAGAACGGCGGGGAACTGTATGTGCACATCCGGACCCAGTATACGCTCAATGAATGGCGTTTCATCTTTCCGCTGGCCGCCATGGTGCCAACAGATGTCGATGTTGTTTTTTCGCTCATACCCCTTCCTGCGGAGCCCATGCGTCCGCGCCCGGCCGATGCGCGTATCGGGACCTTTACGATAAGGAAAAAAGTGCTTCCCGAGGCCGGGGCGCCCGTCGGGGAGGTGGAATATGCCGCACGTTGGAATCTCGTGCCGTCGGATACGGCGGCCTATCGGCGCGGAGAGTCGGTGACGCCGTTGCATCCCATTACGATGTATATGGATCCGGCAATGCCCGAGAGCTGGCGGGAGCCGGTCAAACGGGGCATTCTGCGTTGGAACCGGGCTTTCGAGAAGATCGGGTTCCGCGATGCGATCCGGGTGCTCGACTTCCCGGCGGACGATCCGGGGTTCAACCCCTACGGGATCAACACGTCGTGTGTGTGGTACGCTCCGTCGAACCTCGAAAATGCCGAAGGGCACTTCTGGACCGATCCCCGCACGGGGGAGATTCGGGGTGCCACCATTGTGCTGCATCAGCACGTTGCGGTCAAGATCAACCACTGGCGGTTTGTGCAGACGGCCCAGCTCGACCCCCGGGTGCGCAACGTGACGATGCCCCGCGAGATTCTGGAGGAGTCGCTCTCCTATGTGGCGGCGCACGAGATGGGACACTGCCTGGGGTTGACGCACAACATGGCCGGTTCGGCCGCCATTCCGGTCGATTCGCTGCGTTCGGCGGCCTTCACCCGCAAGTTCGGGACCACGGCTTCGATCATGGACTACGCGCGTTTCAATTATGTGGCCCAGCCCGGCGACGAAGGGGTACGCCTCACGCCTCCCGATCTGGGGGTCTACGACGAGTATGCGATAGCGTGGCTCTACCGCTATTTCCCCGAATCGGCTTCGGAGGGCGAGGTGCAGGCTGCCTCGGATGCCTGGATCGCGCGTCATGCGGGGGACCCGATGTACCGTTACGCTCCGATGGAAAAATATGCCTATAACCGGCTGGACCCTTCGGCTGTCGGGGAGGACCTGGGCGACGATGCGGTGCGGTCCGGCGAGTATGGGATCCGCAATCTGGAGTATATCATGGAGCATCTTCCGACGTGGATCGGTCCTGCGAACGATCCGGACGGCTCCTACCGGAAGAGTATGGAGACCCGCCTGCTGAAACAGTATCAGCTCTATCTGGAGACGGCCTGGCGGCACGTGGGCGGAATCTATGTCTATAATCGCGGAGAGGCTCCCGACGGGGCGCGTTACCGGAGCGTTCCGCGCGAGGTGCAGAAACGCGCGGTGAAGTGGACCGTGGCTCGAATGCTGACGTGCGAAAGGTTGCAGAATCCCGCCGTTTACGGAAAGTTTGCGGTCAATGTTCCCTCTCCGATCAAGGCTGTGAACCTGGTTATGAGCGATATCGGCACTTCGTTCAGCCGCGTAGCCTACATGAATTCGCTGTCGGACGATCCCTACCCGATGGCGGAGTTGTTCGACGACCTGTACGAGTCGATCTGGAAGAATACGATCGAGAACCGCAAGCTCACGGCCGCCGACAAGTTTATTCAGCGAGAGTTTCTGAAGCGTTCCGAACTGCGGGCGGCGTCCGTTGGTGCGACCCGCCTGCTTTCGGCCGGGAGCGGCGGGGATTTCGAGTTGGCAGCCGATGCTCCGGAACTCTGCGGTTTCGGACCGGATGCCTCCGTTCGCCGGGCTTTGATCGAGACGGCGACGTTCAAACTCCACGAATCGACTGATGTCGAGACGCTCCGATTGTTAAGGCGTCTGCGTCCTCTGCTTGAAAAACGGGTAGCCGATGCGGCGGACCCTGCCGATATTCCCTTTTATCGGGCCCAGCTATTCACCGTGAACAAAATGTTGAAACCGAAAAAATAGAACAGTGCTATGTTGAAAAACCCCCTCTTTGTCTGTACGCTGCTTGTGGCGGCGTTGCTGTGTGCGCAACCGAGCGAGGCCGGCAATAAAAGGAAGAAGAAGGCCCAAACTGAACAGCAAAAGTCCGATACGGTCAAGAAGTCGAAACTTTCACCCTATGAGAAACTCTTCCGGGGCAAGCGGAGCGTGACGGCCGGCGACGGCTTCATGACGCTTCACATCGTGGGCAAGAAGCTCTATTTCGAGATGCCGCTGTCGGTGATGGGGAAGGAGATGCTGCTCTCGACGACCGTGACCGAAACGACCGACAATACGGTTGCGACCAATGGTTACAAGCCGCAGGCGCCGTTGCACGTGGGCTTTTCGCTGGGTGACAGTGTGGTCTACATGCACCGGATCAACTCCCGGATGAGTTGCGACGAAGGGAATATGCGGATGCGCAGCCTTATCGAGCGGAATTTCGGCAATCCGATCGTGTCGAGTTACAAACTGCTGGCCTACAACAAGGACAGTACGGCGGTTGTTTTCGATATGAGCAATCTCTTCAACGGCAGTGACAATTCGGTTTCGCCGATTCCGAACGGTGGATTCCCGATCGCGCTGCGCAGTTCGGCCAACAAGTCGACGGTGGATATTTACGATGTGAAGTCGTTCGCCGACAACGTCTCGGTGAAGACCTCGATGACCTACGAGGTGAGTGCGAAATCCGTTTTGGGCGGTACGCTTTTTTCCGACAAACCCGTGACGGTCAAGGTGACGCGGACGCTGATGCTGCTTCCCGAGGCGCCGATGAAACCGCGCATTTCCGATTCCCGTCTGGGTATCTTCCTGACGCTGAAGCAGCATCTCCCGACCGACGGCGAGGAGCTGGTCAACTACTCGCTGGCGAACCGTTGGCGGCTGATTCCGTCCGACACGGCGGCCTATGCGCGCGGAGAGGCGGTGAGGCCCGTAAAGCCGATCGTCTTCTATGTCGACACGTTGTTTCCCAAACCGTGGGTCGCTCCGATCAAGGCCGGAGCGTTGCGCTGGAACAAGGCTTTCGAGCGGATCGGGTTCAAGGAGGCGATCCAGGTGCGCGATTTTCCGGCGGACGATCCGGCATTCGATCCCGACAATCTGAAATACTCCTGCATCCGCTACGTTCCGTCCGCCGTGGCCAACGCGATGGGGCCCTCGTGGGTCGATCCGCGCACGGGTGAAATTCTCAATGCTTCGGTGCTGATCTACAACGATGTGATCAAGATGTTGACCCAGTGGCGTTTCGTGCAGACGGCACAGGTTGACCCGCGGGTCCGGAGCAAGACCCTGCCTGATGAGGTGATGTTCGAGTCGCTGGCCTATGTGGTGGCACACGAGGTGGGGCATACGCTGGGCTTGATGCACAATATGGCAGCCTCGGCAGCCTATCCGGTGGAGAAGTTGCGTGATCCGGCGTTCACGCGGGAAAACGGCACCACGCCGTCGATCATGGATTATGCCCGTTTCAACTACGTGGCGCAGCCGACGGATACGGATGTTACGCTCACGCCGCCCGAACTGGGCCCGTATGACTATTATGCGATCAAATGGCTCTATACCTGGTTCCCCGGGGCGCAGAGCCCGAGGGCGGAGGCCGTGACCCTGGAGTCGTGGGTCGACGAGAAGGCCGGGGATCCGATCTACCGTTACGGGAAGCAGCAGATGTCGAGCCGTTACGATCCTTCGGCCATGGAGGAGGATTTGGGCGACGATCCGCTGAAGGCCAGCGAGTACGGGGTGAAGAACCTCCGTTACATTGCCGCGCACCTGAACGAGTGGATCACGGACGACCCGACGGCCGAATACCGCAAGTCGCTGTATGCGCAGATCGTGAAGCAGTACGGGCGTTATGTGAACAATGTGCTCTACAACGTCGGAGGCATCTATCTCTCCGAAGCGAAGGACGGCACGAAGGTCAAGCGCTTCGAGTCGGTTCCCCGGGCGCGTCAGAAGGCCTCGCTGCAGTGGGTTCTGA
>CALUMM010000013.1 GCA_944321755.1 uncultured Alistipes sp. | reverse complement strand
CGCTACGACCGCATACCCTTGCTCGATTCCTCGCCTGGGGGATTCTGCGGGAGCTGGTCGTGTAAGACTCACCCGGGAGGCAAAAGTAGGAATATTTTCCTATCTTTGCAAAAAATTTTGCGAAATGCGTAAAAAAACCTTGCTCTGCCTCTTTTTGGGGTGTGTCGTTTTGGGGGCCGTGGCTGCTGCGGTGCTTCTCTTCCAGTTCAAGGGCTCGGCCGTCGGGCGCGAGTCCGAGCTCTTCGTAAGTTCACGGGCCTCCTACGCAACGCTGACCGATTCGCTGATGCCCCGGATCGGGCACCATGCGGCCTTCCGGGCCTACGCCCGGCGCCTCGACCTGGCCGGGAGCTTCAAGCCCGGGCACTACGTCCTGCGCCCCGGGATGAACGTCATCGAGGTCGTGCGGATGCTCAAGCTCGGGATGCAGACCCCCGTGCAGGTGACGATTCAGAACGTCCGGACCCCGGCCCAGCTGGCCCGGCGGCTGTCGTGGCAGCTCGATGCCGATTCGGCGTCGTTCGCTGCGGCGCTGACCTCGCGGGAGCTGGCTGCCGAGGCGGGCTTCGACAGCGTGACGCTCTTCTCGATGTTCATCCCCGACACCTATGAATTCTACTGGACGGTGGCGCCCGAGGAGTTCGTGCGGCGCATGAAGCGCGAGTACGACCGTTTCTGGACCCCGGAACGGGACGCCAAACGCCAGCGGAGCGGTTTGAGCCGCCTGGAGGTGATGACCCTGGCGTCGATCGTCTACGAGGAGACCCGCAAGACGGACGAGATGCCCCGGATCGCGGGTGTCTATGTCAACCGCCTGCGGCGCGGCATTCCGCTGCAGGCCGACCCGACGGTGAAGTATGCCATGCAGGATTTCGGGCTGCGGCGCATCCTCCACAAGCATCTGAAAACCCCGTCGCCCTACAATACTTATGTAAATAAGGGACTTCCGCCCTCGCCGATCTGTATGCCGGGGAAGAATGCCATCGAGGCGGTGCTCGACTTCGAGGAGCACGACTATATCTTTTTCTGTGCGCGTCCGACCTTCGACGGGTACCACAACTTCGCCCGGACGCTGAGCGAACACAACCGCAATGCGCGGGCCTACAGTGCGGAGCTGAACCGCCGCAAGATCCGATAAACACGCCTGTCATCTCCGGTATTATGGCGTGTATTCCGGAAAAAATACGGAAAATTCGACTTTTTGCGATCTACTTTTTGTATCTTTACGAAAGATAGGAGGCGTCTCGGGAAAAAACTCAGGCAAACTTGACTTTTTGCGTCTGACTTTTGTTATCTTTGCGGTCCATGTTGGTCAAGATATACGGACAGAACCCTTCGGAGAAGGAGTTGAAGCGGGTCGTTGAGGCCCTGGAGCGCGACGGGATCGTGATTTATCCCACCGACAGCGTCTATGCGTTCGGGTGTTCGCTGCGTTCGGCCAAGGCCGTGGATCGGCTGCGCCGGCTGCGCGGCCGCAGTGATGCGCCGCTGACCGTGGTTTTCGACGACATTGCCGGGGTGGCCGAGTATTGTCGGGTGGACAATGCGGCCTTCCGGATTCTGAAACGCAATCTCCCGGGACCCTTTACCTTCATTCTGCCGGCCTCGTCGCGGGTGCCGGACAAGGCGCTGGAGCGTCGCCGCACGATCGGGGTCCGCATTCCGGCCCATCCGGTGGCGCGTGCGGTGGTCGAGGCGCTGGGGTGCCCGATGGTCACGGCCTCGGTGAAGGACGACGACGAGGTGGTCGAATATACGACCGACCCGGAACTGATCGAGGAGCGTTACGGCCGCGAGGTGTCGCTGGTCATCGACGGCGGGATGGGAGACAATGTCCCCACGACGGTGGTGGATCTCACGGGCGACGAGCCGGAGATCCTGCGCGAAGGGAAGGGCGAATTGCAATAGGACAACGGAAAACGTTTAAGGAACGCGATAGGAAAAGATGAACAGGGAAAATTTCTGGAACGATGCTGCGAAGGCCGGGGCTGTTCTCGGCGTGCTGCTTGCCGTATCGTTTATCGTGGAGAATCAGATCATGCTTGCGGGTCATGTGGGCCTTTATATGCTCTATCTCGTGGAGTGGATCGCCGTGGTGATCGCGCACTATTATCTGCTGCACCGTTTCGCGCGCAGCCGTTCGGTCCTCTGTACGGCCGAAGAGGGATTTTCTTTCGGACAAGGCTATAAGGCCGTACTTGCCGTATCGGGCCTGGCAGGCATCATCGTCGGGGCCGTGCAGGCGCTCTATCTCCATCTGCTGCTGGGTTACTCCGTGTATATCGACCGGCTGATTGCCGCCATGGAGAAGCTCGTTGCCGCGAGTGGCGGAATCCCGGCCTCGATGGAGGGCCTTTTTACACAGAGCATGGAACAACTGCAGACGGTAGCCGCACCGTCGGTGCTGCAGACGCTCTGGGGCGGGATTTTCAGCAGTCTGTTGTTCGGCGCCGTGTTTGGCCTGATTATCGCGGGCGTTCTTTCCCGGGCTCCCCGGCCGTTCGGCGAGTCGGGTAACGAGTGATTCGCAGGATGGAAAGACTGGACATTTCGGTCGTTGTACCGCTCTATAACGAGGAGGAGTCGCTGCCGGAACTGGCGGCGTGGATCGACCGCGTGGCCCGCGAGAACGCTCTGAGCTACGAGCTGATCTTCGTGGACGACGGCTCGTCGGACAATTCGTGGGCGACGGTCGAGCAGCTCAAACAACGCTACCCGGCGATCCGGGGTATCCGCTTCGGGCGCAACTACGGGAAATCCGCCGCGTTGTACTGCGGTTTTGCGGCGGCCGAGGGCGAGGTGGTCTTCACGATGGACGCCGACCTGCAGGATTCGCCGGATGAGATCCCGGCCTTGCGTCGGATGATCCTTGACGAGGGCTACGACCTGGTTTCGGGATGGAAGAAGAAGCGCTACGACCCGATCGGAAAGCGGTGGCCGAGCAAATTCTTCAACTGGACGGCACGCCGGGCCTCGGGCATCCGGCTCCACGACTTCAACTGCGGCCTGAAAGCCTACCGGCGCAAGGTCGTGAAATCGATCGAGGTCTACGGCGAAATGCACCGCTTCATTCCGATCCTGGCCAAACAGGCCGGATTCCGCCGCATCGGCGAGAAGGTCGTCGAACACCATGCCCGCAAGTACGGACACTCGAAATTCGGACTCGAACGCACCGTCAAAGGCTACCTGGACCTGATTTCGGTGATGTTCATGACCCATTTCGGGCGGTCGCCGATGTACTTTTTCGGCGGACTGGGGACGGTGATGTTCCTCCTGGGCGGCGGCACGACCTGCTGGCTCATCGGTGAGAAACTCTGGAAACAGTTCCACGGACTTCCGCTGCGGGGCGTCACGGACCAGCCCCTGTTCTACCTGGCCATCCTGGCCGTGATTCTGGGTGTGCAGCTCTTCCTGGCGGGCTTCCTGGGCGAACTGATCAACCGCAACTCCACGGACCGAAACAAATACCTGATCGACAAAACCCTGTAAACATGATACAACGAATTCAAACGCTTTATCTGTTGGTGATTACGGCCCTGCTGGCCGTGACGCTCTTTGCCCGCCTGGCGTGGTTCGGGGGCGAGGGCAGCGAGTTCGGACTCTACGCCTTTGCGCTGAAGGATGCCGAGGGGGCGGTGCTTCACTCGACCGCCTATCTGGGTATTCTGCTGTCGTTGGCGGCCGTTGTGCCGTTGGTGACGATTTTCCTCTACCGTCGTCGGATGCTTCAGATCCGGCTGTGCGTCGTGGAGATGGTCCTGCTGGTCGGGAGTGCCGTGATGGAGGGCATTTATTATTATTTGGGCTGCCGGGTCGTTTCCGACCTGCCGTTCCACACGCAAGGGGTTGGCGTAGCGATTGCGTTGCCCGTTGTGAGTCTGCTGTTTGCGTGGCTGGCCGCGCGGGCGATTTTCCGGGACGAATTGTTGGTCCGGGGAGCCGATCGCATCCGATAATTGGTCGAAAAGTCCGGATTTATATGAAAAGACTGTTACAAATTTTTGCGAATTCGGGAAATAATTTTAACTTTGGGGACTCAATGCAGGTGTTGCGTTGTAATAATTTTAAAATATAATTGGCTACAAGCTTTTATTTTTAACTAACACTCACTTTTATGAAAAGAGTAAATTTTTGGAAAACATTGTTCCTCTCGGCATTGACCGTTGCGGCCTTTACGGGATGTTCGAACGATGATTCTGACGATGACGGCGGTATTCCGTCGATCACCGTGAACGGAGCACAGTCGACCAATGTCGCCGTAGATCTTGAGGGCGGCACGACGGAGGCTGTGACGATCGAGTCCTCGGGCGACTGGACGTTGACGATTGCCGGAGAGAAGGGTGCCGATGTTGCGGACTGCGTTGCAATTCCTGCTTCGGGCAAGAAGGGAACCTCTACGGTGACGTTTAAGGTTGAGAAAGCAGACGAGCCCCGTACTTACACGGCAACGGTAACGACGGTGGGTTCTGTTTTTGGGCAGACCATGCCGCTGTCGGCTACCATCAAGATCATGCAGAACGAGGATGCTTCGACGGAGGCGAAGACCAATGTGGCTGAAATCCGTGCCTTGCTTGAGGCTATGAATCCCAATGAAGACCCGGTTGATGTTTCGGCAGATGTTCTGGCCAAGACGACGATTACGGGTATTGTGGTCTCGAAATTTGAAGGGCACAACCTGGGTGATGATTATTACTTCGCCATTCAGGATGCAAACGGAGCTCCCCACTCGGGTCTGACGCTCAGCTACAGTAGTCAGCCCGACAAGAAATATTCGGCAGGTACTGTAATTACGGCTCCTTTGGCTGGCGCAAAAGTGCAAACCTATGGAGGTGTGATTCAACTTTCTATCGATCAGAATGCCACGATTGATACTTGGACGACTACGGTTCCGGAACCGATTGTGGTGACGCCGGATCAATTGTTGGACTATACGTCGATGCTGGTGAAGATCGAAAACTGTATGCCTGCTACGGGCACCTCGGGAAAGGCTTGGAACAACTCCACGAATAAAGGTAATGCCGATTTTGTAACCTCTGACGGTAAATCGTTTGTGGTTCGCACCGGTTCCAAAGCAGCCTTTAAAGATGAATTGATTCCTGACAAGTTCGGTTACCTGATCGGTATTGCTGGTCAGTTCAATGGCGATGTGCAGCTCTCGCCGCGTACGGCTGACGACCTGGCCGGTCTGAATCAGGATGCTCCGGCTCCCGAATATCAGGAGGTTACCATTGATAAACTGGGCGAAGGCAATTACAAGTTGGCAGACGCTACGATTGTAGGAGTTCATCAGAAGGGTGTCATGTTCGCTCAGGAAGTTTCCGGTACCGTATATTATGTGCTCGGCTTCAACAACGAGTGGACGACCCAGACTTCGAATCCCTATATCGAGTCCGTTGGCAAGTTGGCCGACGTGCAGGGCCAGTGCAAGGATTTCCACGGCCAGTATCAGTTCTCGACCTTTGAGGTGACGACCGGCAACGATTCGTCGCTTCAATTGCCGACGCCCGAAACGTTCGATGCTGCAGGCATCGAGGCGTACACGAAGGAGCCCGCTTACAAGTATGTTAAGGTTTCCGGTGTGCTCAATATCGAGAAGGGTAGCAGCTACAACACTTATACGATCACTGTCGCAGGTGTTTCGGACAAGACCATCACGTTCGCATACGGTCTGGATGCCAAGTTCTCAGGCCTTGCCGACGGTGATGTAATCGACGCTACGGGTTTTGCTCTGGGTTACGATTCGAGCCAGTCGAAGTTGAACATCATGCTGGAGAAGGCTACGAAGAACACCTCGACGCCTGCTATTACGATTACGACCACTCCGTCGTCGTTTGCAGCCGATGGCGGCACGCAGGATATTGCCTTTACGGTAGCTAATGCCGGCAGCAATAAGGTGTATGCAAAGGTTGAGGGCGAAGGTTTCTCGGTTCCCACCGGTGAGGTAACCAGCCCGGTAAAGGTTACTGCCGAGGCCAATACGGGTGAGACTCGTGAGGCAACGTTGACTATCTATGCGGCTGCTTCGGAAGGCGGTGAGGCTGTCGCTCAGGCTACCGTAACGCTGAGCCAGTCTGCGCCGCTTCCCAGTGGAGTTGCCACTATTACTTTGACAATCGATAATATCGTCAGTGGTAAAAATGGATCTATTGAGTTAGGGTCATCTAATTATGGCTCACAAGATGTGACTGTTGAGTCCTCGTGGTATACGTGGAGTACAAGTTCTATCAATTTCTCAGGAGTTCGAATTACGCAAGGAAATGGCAAGGAAGGCGCATATAATAATTCTGTTCTTCAGATGCAAGGAAATAAAGATGGAGCCGCTAAACAAGGATTTATCCTGAATACGACTTCTTTGGGAGAGATCGTTTCGATCAAGGTGATTTGCCAGAATAGTAAGGAATCGAGTACTCCCGGTTATCACATGTATTTCGGAACAGAAAAGAATCCTTCTGGCAATGAAATGTCTTGCTCGTCAACGGTAGACGGAGCTGATGCTCTTTGGTCGTTTACGGATACGTTCGATGTTTCAGGAAAGGGTTATAGTTATTTCAAACTTTATAACAATAATAATTATGCTCTTTACGTGAAATCGATAGAAATCACGTATAAAAATTAGTCGAGGAAACCGACTTATAAACCAACCACTCTTGGCGGGGCCTTCGGAGCCTCGTCAAGAGTTTGGTTTCTAAATACAGAACCAAAGTCCGTTTTTTTTCATTTTTCGGATGTTTTTCAAGCTATACAGAACGACAGGATGGCCGGTTTTGATGCTTGCGGCCCTGCTTGTCCTTTTCACGGGATGCAACAAGGATGACGATGCGACGGTGGAAAATGCCGCCTCGCTGGCTGCAGCGACCGTGAATTGCTCAACCACAACGAACGCCTTGTCGACGCAAGGCCCTGCGGGGACCACCTTTGTGGCGACGATCTCCTTCGCGGACAATGACGAAAACTGGTGTTCGTTCCCGTCCAATACCACGACGGCGACCGCACAAGTCGGACAATCCCTCGAAATCACCGTCGGGGAGAACACCTCCGACCGATACCGTGCGGCAGAGATTACCGTGACCTTCTCGAACGGTTATACCGCCCTTCTGACGATGTGGCAGATGCCCGCCTCGTCGAATCCCGAATACCAACGTTCCTGGGGTGAACAACCCGCTTACCGGCAGGGCTCCAGTTATATCTATAAAACCTACTATACGACGCTGCGCGGCACGAACAAGTACCTTACGGGCGGTTACCGGCGCAACTATTCGATCTGCTACGATGCTGCGAACCGGGTGGCGCTGTGGGTTGCCTACCCGTTGCACGGGTGCTATACCACGCCCAATTCGGGGCGTTCGGACGCCTGGTCCTACGATCCCAACGACCAGCTGCCCGTCATCGACCGCAGCCTGCAGTACAATGTCGAGAATACATACGGTCGCGGTTATGCCCGTGGCCACCAGTGCCCATCAGCCGACCGCTACAACACGGATGAGACCAATGCGATGACCTTCTATTCCACGAACATCATGCCGCAGAACTACGACTTCAATGGTGGCAGTTGGGTGTCGCTTGAAGGCAAGATTCGGGCCTGGGCTCCTACGACGGTCACCAAGATGCGTTACGACACGCTGTTCGTCGTGACGGGGGCTCTCCCGGGAAACGGGCAGGTCTCCGGCGTAAGAGTACCCTCGAAATGCTGGAAGGTGCTCCTGAAGCAGAAGCGCGACCAGAACGAAAACCGTCAGATCTGGGAGTTCTCGGCCGACGAGCTGCAGGCCATCGGGTTCATCTTCCCGAACGATGCGGTGGGCGGTGAGATGAAGCTCATCGAGGCGGCCTATACGGTCAAGGAGGTTGAGCAGCTGACGGGCTTCACCTTTTTCGAGAATCTCGATCCGGCGGTGGCCGACGAGGTGAAGAGCCGCGAACCGGACATCGCACAATGGCCCGGACTGGCAATAAACTGACAGCAAAATAGTTCACTAAAACCTTAAAAACCTTTATGAAGAAAAACCTTTTGACAGGACTGATTGCCGCGGTGATTGCGGTGGCGTGCTTTGCGCAGAAGCCCTATAAAGTGGTCTTCTACAACTTCGAGAACCTCTTCGACACGATCAACGATCCGGGGGTGAACGACGAGGAGTTTACACCCGAGGGTCCGAAGCAGTGGAATTCGGTCAAGTACGGCAAGAAGCTCGGCAATCTCGAACGGGTATTGTTCGATATCGCGGCCGAGGACAAGGATTTTCCGGTGGTGATCGGCGTTTCGGAGATCGAGAACCGTTCGGTGATGGAGGATGTGATTGCGCAGCCGAAACTTGCTCACGGCAATTACCGGATCGTACATTTCGATTCGCCGGATGCGCGCGGTGTGGACGTAGGATTTTTCTACCGCCCGGATGTTTTCAAGCTGGAGGGCAGCAAGGCCCATCGGTTTGTGATGCCTGGGATGCCGGACTTCAAGACGCGGGATTTCGTGACGATGTGGGGCACGATCGAGGGCGAGCCGTTCTTCTTTGTGGTGAACCACTGGCCGTCGCGTCTGGGCGGCAAGGAGGCTTCGTCGCCCAAGCGTGAGGAGGCTGCGCGTCAGGTGAAGCACATCCTCGATTCGGTCATGGCGGCGAATCCCGCCACGAAAGCGGTGGTGATGGGCGACCTGAACGACGATGCCACGGACCGCAGTATTGTTGAGGGCCTCCGTGCCAAGGGCAAGATCAAGGAGGTGCAGAAGGGCGACATGTTCAATCCGTTCATCGCCTTGCTGAAGGCCGGTTACGGGACGCTGGCCTACCGCGACGAGTGGAACCTGTTCGACAACATTGTCGTTTCGGAGAACCTCGCCACGGGATCGACGGGTGAACTGAAGATCCAGCCCGTGGGGAATTCGAAATTCTACGGAGGTATTTTCCGCCGTCCGTACATGCTCCAGAAGGAGGGCCAGTACAAGGGTTATCCGTTGCGGACGTTCGTGGGCAACGACTTCCAGGGCGGTTTCAGCGACCACTTCCCGGTCTATATCTACATTGGCAAATAACACGCTAACAATATTTGTATGAAACTGAAAACTCTACTTATTCTGCTGTTCACGGCCGTAAGTTTTGCGTCCTATGCACAGGACGGGGGCGTTCGCGGCAAGGTGGTTTCGCGCAACGGGCGCGTGGCCCTGAACAACGTCGAGGTGAAGATCGAGTCGTTGGGCGTGAAGGTCATGACCGACAACGACGGCTACTTTACGTTGGAGAATCTTCCCGCAGGCAGCTATACGCTGCAATTCACGACTCCTGATTTTGAGCCGCTGGACCTCATGGTACGTGTGGGTACGGAGCATGTTCAGGATCTCAAACAGGTTATTCTGGTTCCGGCGGGCCCCACGAACACGGCATTCTTCGATGATGCGATTTTCGCGGAGTTCGACAGCGACTCGTCGTCGTCGGACACGCAGGCCCTGCCGTCGTCGCTGTCGTCGTCGAAGGACCTGTTCAACAACATTGCGTCGTACCGTTTCAGTGAGATGCGTTTCAACGTCCGGGGTTACGATTCGCAGTATTCGGACATCTACCTGAACGGCATCCGCTTCAACGATGCCATGACGGGTTACGGTCCGTGGTCGCTGTGGAGCGGACTGAACGATGCCACGCGCAACCAGGAGAACTATACGGGACTTGAGATGTCGGATTTCGGTATCGGCGGCATCGGGGGTCTGACGAATGTCAATGCCCGGGCCTCACAGGTCCGCAAGGGTTTCCGGGTGAGTGTTTCGAACGGCAACCAGATGTACCGTTTCCGTGCGATGCTCTCCTACGGTTCGGGTCAGTTGGACAACGGTTGGTCTTACGCCTTCTCGATCGGCACACGTCAGGGCGGCAACGGCTATGTGGACGGGGTCTACTACAACTCGTATGCCTATTTTGCTTCGGTGGAGAAGCTCTTCGGTACGGACCACCGCCTGGCGTTGACGCTGCTGGCATCGCCTGCGGAGCGTGGAGCGCAGCAGGCATCGACCGACGAGGCTTACGCCCTGTTCGGCAACAACTACTACAACCCGAATGTGGGTTACCAGGCCGGGAAGCTCCGCAACTCGCGCGTGCGGAACACGCACGAGCCGATCGTGATGCTGAACTACATCTGGGACATTTCGGAGAACACGCGGCTGAATGCAGCGACGTCGCTTCGTTTCGGCAAGAACGGCTATTCGGCGCTGACGTGGAACGGCGGTTCGGACCCGCGCGGGGACTACTACCGTTACATGCCGTCGTCGGACTTCACGCAGATACTGCCGGGCACGACGACCGATCAGACGATCTATTTCTACATGCAGAATGCGATCCAGTCGGCCCAGGCCTGGACCGGGATGCTGGATTATGACGACTTCTTCTACAAGAACCAGTATGTCGACACGGAGCTGACGGACCTGATGGGCGACAGCCGGCGTTCGAACTACATGATCGAGGAGCGTCATACGGACCAGCTGGACTACAATCTGGCTGTGAACGTGCAGCACAACATGCGGAACAACATGAAGATCGTGGGGGGTGTGAACCTGCGCGTGAACCGCACGGACTACTATTCGCAGGTGAAGGACCTGCTGGGCGGCGACTACTGGTATGACATCGACAAGTTTGCCGAGCGTGACATGGCGAGCGAGACGGCTTACCAGAACGACCTGGACTACTACTGGGCGACGGGCCATGCCCGCATAGCACATGTGGGCGACAAGTACGGCTACTGGTACCGGGCCCACCTGCTCGAAACGGATGCATGGGCGAACTACACGTGGGCGAAGGGCGGTTTCTCGCTGGGCGTCGGCGCATCGGTAGGCTACTCTCAGATGTACCGCGAGGGTATGTGGCGCAAGGGCCTCTTCCCCAACACGTCGAAGGGCGATTCGAAGAAACTCGACTACCTGACTTACGAGGGCAAAATCTCGTTGGGTTACAAGTTCTCGTCCGCACACTCGCTGGAGGCCAATGCGGTGATTCTGCAGGAGGCTCCGAAGTTCAACACGGCTTTCGTGTCGCCGCGCACGCGCAACAACACGACGCCGGGTCTGGAGGCCGAGAAGATCTTCGGCGTGGACCTGACCTACAACCTGAACCTTCCCTACATCAAGGCACGTCTGTCGGGTTACTACACGACGATCAAGGATCAGGCGAAGGTGATTTCGTTCTACGACGACACGCGGAGTTCGTTCACGAACTTTGCGATGAGCGGCATCGACAAGGAGTACTACGGCGTGGAGCTGGGACTTTCGATTCCGGTCTGGAACGGGATTTCGGTTGTCGGCGCCATCAGCTGGGGAGACTACACCTACACGTCGAATCCGAACTTCGTGCAGACGGTGGACAACGTTGACAAGAGCGTGCTGCGCGACAAGGTGAACTGGAAGGGCTATCATGTGGAGAGCACGCCGCAGACGGCCATCAACGTGGGACTGGACTACAAGGGTCCGCGCAACTGGTTTGCGGGTGTGAACCTGAACTACTACGACCGCCTCTACTTGTCGATGAACCCGTTCTATCGGACGAATACGGCATCGGAATACTATACGGACTTGATCACCAGCGAGCTGCAGGGCCAGAATCCGGACATGGCGGTGATTGTTGGTGCGATCAATTCGATCAATGAGCTGCGGGCTCAGGAGGAGTTCGGCGGCTACTTCACGCTGAGCGCCAACGTAGGCAAGAACTGGTATCTGGGCCGTTACATGCTGGGTTGCAGCCTGGAGGTGAAGAACATTCTCAACGACCAGAATATCCGCACGGGCGGTTACGAGCAGATGCGTATGAGCAAGGTCCGTGCTTCCGGTACGGGAGACTACATCTTCGGCCGTTTCCCGTCGAAGTATTTCTACCTGCTCGGCACGACCTATTTCCTGAATGTCTACTTACGATTCTAACAACCGAGAAGGACACACGATTATGAAAAATCTTAAAATAGCATTGGCGGTTCTTGTCGGCGCGTTGGCCGCAGGCTGCTACAACGATTTCGATACGCCGGCGCCCCGGAAACTCTATACCGACACCGACATGACGGCCCTGGGACTCCAGCATGTGACGATCCAGGAGGTGAAGGAGTATTTCGGCAATACGTCGGGTACGGGTACCAATAGCGACTGGGAGACGACCCAAACGGTGAAATTCGGGGATCTGACTCCTGATGAGCAGGACAAGACGGTATTCCCCGGCTTGCGGGGCTGGTCGGCCGCTGCGAACTACTATATCAAGGGTAAGGTGATCAGCAGCGACCGTCAGGGTAATATCTACAAGTCGCTGTACATCTACGACGGAACGGCCGCCATCGAGTTGAAACTCTACAACGGTCTCTATCTGGATTACTACCTCGATCTGAATACGATGGAGAGCCAGTGGGTCTACGTGCGTCTGAACGGCCTCTACTTGGGCAACTACCGGATGATGCTTTCGATCGGCGATGCGCCGTCGGATTCGAACAACACGTCGGGCACCCACAAGTTCTATGCGAATTCGAACCTGGACAATCCGAATATTGCGAAGCTGAGCGTCTTCCCGGGCGAACGGGTCAAGCTGGATGATTCGGATATTCTCGACGTGGATGCCTCGAATTATCAGACGGCGCTGGGCGAGAAGGCGTTGGGACGTCTGGTGCGTTTCAATAACATCAAGGTTCGTTATGCCGGGGTTCCGAACCAGGACCATGTGGTCAATTCCGCTATGAAAAACGGCACGTATGACAGTACCTTCCCGACGTGGATTGTAACCGACTGGGGTCAGCCCAAGAATGCCCCGTGGTACTATTGGGCCTACAACATCGACAACATTCGTCTGTACGGCTCGGTGTTGATTTCGTACAACGATGCGGCGGTGTATACGTCGGATGCGGGTGTTTACTCGGTCCGCACGAGCGGTTATTCGCAGTTTGCCATGAAGCCGATTCCGAAGGACGGAGCGGTTGGTACGGTGTTGGGTATCTATGCGATCTATTCGAAAGAGAGTTCGTTTGCCGGAGGCAGCCGTGATTATGCACAGTATCAGGTTTCGGTGAATCGGCTGGAGGACCTCGACTTCAAGGCCGAGGATCTGTTGACGGAGACCGAAGCCGACGAACTGGCTCGTTGGGCTTATGCCAACGGATATACGGAGAATGATCCGTTTGCACCTCCCGTGAAGAACGATCCGATGGGTGGCATGGAAGGCGGTGAATAGTGTTTTCTGTGCTTGTTGACAATGAGGCGGCCCGGGACTTCCCGGGCCGCCGGCTTAAGAAGCCGGATTTATGGGCTGCTGAACCTCACGTGGTTTCCGCAACTTTTACCCGCATACGAGGGTCGAAGCGCGGAACCGGATCGGAAACACGTCACTCGCCCATCGCCCCTAAAACCCGGCTCTTAGCCGGGCGGTTTTTGTGGGGCTTTTTGACGATGCAAAAAGCCCCTTTAAGAAAAGGGGTTCTTAAGCCCGAACCATAAAAAAACGGCCGACACAGATCGTGTCGGCCGCTTTTCTTCTCCGGCTAAAATCCGGTGTGGGGCGGATACCTATTTCTCGGCCGGAGCCTCTGCAGCCTTTTCGGGACGCATGACGACCTTCACGAGGTTGCCGTCGGCCAGTGCCTTCTGGGCCATTTTCTGCACGTCGGCATTGGTCAGGGCGCGGAGCGACTCTTCGTACTCGCCGATGTAGTCGAGACCGGAGCCGTACTTGGCCTGAATGTACCCGAGCCAACCGTTGTTTTTCTGGAGGCTGTTCTGCCAGCTCTTGAGCAGGAATTCACGAGTTTTCTCGATATCCTCGCTCTTGGGGCCGTTTTCGGCGATCTGGCGGATCTCCTGCAGGATGATTTCGCAGAGTTCATCGGCCATCTGCTCGTTGGTATCGAACGAAATGGTCATGTCGTAGCTCTCCTTCGGGATGTACTCCGTCGAACCGCCGACCTGTACGCCGTATGTTCCGCCCTTCTCCTCGCGGATCGACTCCAGATAGCGGGAGTTGAGGGCCTGGGTCAGGAACGTCAGGGCGAGTTTGTCGCGGAACGTGTAGGGCATCTCGCCCGAGAAGTAGTAGCATACCGAGACTTTGGGCTGCTGCATTGCCACGCGGAAATCTTCGGAGACTTCACCCTTGACCGGTTGGGCCTTGTCGTCCTGCCAGGTCATCGGCTTCTTGGTCGTGGGGAGCGAACCGATGTACTTCTCGACCAGGGGTTTCAGCACTTCGGGGTCGATGTTCCCGACGAACGTGAAGACGAAGCTGTTGGCTCCGGGATAGAGTTTGGCGTAGATGGCGGGGAGTTTCTCGAAATCGAACGAGTCGATGATCTCGTTCGATACCATCCGGCGGCGGGGGTTGTTTCCGTAAATGGTCTCCAGGGTCTTCTCCTGCATCCGGAAGTCGGGGTTCGCCTGTGCGTTGGCGAGTTGCGAACGGACCATCGTGAGGAGGTTGTCGTAGTCGTTTCGGTCGAAGCGGGGCTGGGTGAAGTGGAGGTAGAGCAGCTGGAGCATGGTCTCGACATCCTTGGGCGACGCCGAACCGTTCATCGTGCTGGAGTAGTTGCCGACGGCGGGCTGCACCCCGGCGGTTTTTCCGGAGAGCTGCTTCTTGAGCTCGGTGGCGGAGAACTTGCCGACACCCGACATGGAGTTGACTGCGGGCATCATCTCACCCATGTAGAACTCCTCGTCGGAGAGCTGCGAGAGACCTCCTTTTGCCACGGCGCTCATCAGCACCTCGTCGGCCTTGAAGTCGGTCTTCTTGACGACGACCTTCACGCCGTTTTCGAGGGTCCATTCGGTAGTCCCGAGGCGGGGATCCTCGACGGTTTTCTTCACCTTCGAGCCCTTGAGCTGGGTTCCTTCGGGGATCAGCGGCTCTTTGACGACGTTGTCCTCATAGGGTTCCACTTCCGCGGCTGCGACCTTCTCGCGGATTGCGAGCAGCTCTTCGGCCGTGGGGGCAGCGAGCCCCTCCTTCTCGGGCGCCGTGACGATGATAACCTGATTGGTCGGGGTGACGGTCTGCTGGGCAAAGGCGTTGACCATCTCGACGCTGATCATCTTGACGAGCATACTGTCGAGCTGCCATTCGGTTTCGGCATCGGGGATCGGGGTGTTTTTCTGGAAGTTGCTCAGGTAGTTCTGCACGAACGAGCCGTTCTGGCGGTCATTGCGGTTGGCGTAGGTGCGCTCGATCTGACGCATAAGGTTCTCCTGGGCGCGTTCGAACTCACCCTGGGTGAAACCGTAGCGGCGCATACGCTCCATTTCGGTGTAGAGGGTTTCGAATCCGCGGTTGAGTTTTCCCTCCTGGGTCATGGCGACGAAGACCGTGGCGTTGAGCGTGGGGATGACGCCGATGACGTCCCCCGAGCTCATGCCGGCTCCGAGGAACGGCGCATCGGGCTGCATAGCGATCTCCTGCAGACGGGCGTTCTCCATGATGGAGACATAGGATTCGATGACGTTGGTAGCCTCCCAGCTTACCGTGTTGGCCAGAGCCGTGGGGAATGCCGGGCGTTTGATGAAGAGCTGGACCTTGGTTCCCTGCATTTCGGGATCGGTGTAGATGCTGACGATCGGCTCCTCGTTGTCCGGGACGATGATCTCTTCCTTCTGTGCGGCGTCGGCGGCCGGGGCCGGGATGTCGGACATCAGCTTCTTGATCTTGGCCTCGACGGCTTCGGCGTCGATGTCGCCCACGACGATCACGGCCTGATAGTCGGGACGATACCATTTGTGGTAGAAGTCGGCGAGCGCCTGGTGTTCGAAACTCTTCAGTCCGTCGAGATATCCGATCAGGTTTCGGTGTTCGTACTTGGTTCCTTTTCCGAGGGCCTGGAGGAGCTTCATCGTGGAGCGCCACGAGGCGCCGTCGCGGGTGCGGAGCTCCTCCATGATGACGCCGCGTTCGGAATCGATCTCCTCGGGGGCGAGGGTGATGAAGTGCGACCAGTCGTGGAGGATCAGCAGTGCCGAATCGATGATCCCCTCGCGGGAGGTCGGGACGTCGGAGATGTTGTAGACGGTCTGGTCCCAGCTGGTTCCGGCGTTGAGGTTGGCGCCGAACTTCACGCCGACGGTTTCGAGATACTGGATCATCTGTTTGCCGGGGAGGTTCTTCGTGCCGTTGAAGGCCATGTGTTCGAGGAAGTGGGCGAGGCCCTGCTGAGAGTCGTCCTCCTGGATGGCGCCGACGTTGTGGATGATGTAGAAATCGGCCTGCCCCTTTGGTTTTTCGTTGTGACGGACGTAGTAGGTCATACCGTTTTCGAGTTTTCCCGTGCGGAGCTCGGGATCGGCGGGAATCGGCTGATTCATCTGCGCCGCGGCGCTGCAGACGGTGAACGCCGCCAGCGCGAACAGAAGCAATCTCTTCATTCGAGTGTTTTTATTAAATGAGTTATTGGTTTTCGGTTGTATCCGGGCGGTATTCGATGATATCGCCGGGTTGGCAGTCGAGTTCGCGGCAGATGGCTTCGAGGGTCGAGAATCGGATGGCTCGGGCCTTTCCGTTCTTGAGGATCGAGAGGTTTGCCGGGGTGATGTCGACGCGCTCGGCGAGTTCTCCGAGCGAGATTTTGCGTTTCGCCATCATGACGTCGATATTGATGATTATGGCCATGGTGACGGTATTTAGATGGTTAGTTTCTGCTCTTCGCTGAGGTTTTGGCCGATGGCGAAGACCTCGGCCGAGAAGAGGATCAGGATCCCCATGATGATCATGGAGTAGGAGATGTCGAAGGCCGTATCGACGGTGTATCCGCTGTTGGCGAGGAGTTCGGCGGCGCGGAGGCTCATGGAGTGTCCGAGACCTCCGTTGACGAGTTCCGAGACGATGGTGAGCAGTCCGATGGTTCGGAGGTACCAGACGTTGCGGGGGTCGAGCGGCCGCTCTTCGCGGATGGAGCGGCGCAGCGAGTGGATGATCATGATCATCAGGATGATGACGGCCAGCAGCAACAGCGGGATGAAGAGCGCGAAGAAGTAGAGCCAGGGGCTTCCGCCGACCGATCGGAAGACGATACCGGCCGGGGATATGCCGTTTGCGGGTTCGTTGACGATGAAGTTGAGCTGCGTGACGACGGGGTTGATTTCGGTTGATCCGATGCGGATCGGGGCTTCCTTTTCGGGCGTTTTGAGGATATGGACATCCCCGAGCAGGTAGATCATCCGGGGATCCCCCTGTTGGATTTTTTCAGCGATTTCGGCGCCCATTTCCATACCGGTTTGGGCTCCGCGACCGAAGGATCCCAGCACGCTGTGGACGAGGCCCGTTACGATGACGAGGAACAGGGCGATGTAGAGGAACAGCAGCCGTTTGAGAAGCGATTTTTTGTTCTGCATGGCTTGTGGTTTGTTGTTGCGAGAGCAAAGATACGAGAAAATTTCGAAAAACAAATAATATTTATCGTTTTTCGATAAATTTTCGCGCTGAAGGCTGCTTTGGATTGGCATCCGGGCGGCGGAATCGCACCCGGGCGGGTTTTGGCCGGGGCGGAAGATCGGCTTTCGGACCGGGGTTTTGGTCTCGATCCGGGCCGTGGATTCTGGAAAAAGCGTATATTTGTATCAGAAAACAATCGCATATGGCAGAGAAATCGCTTTACAACTATCGGGTGGAGCCGCAGGAGGTGGACTTCACGCTCCGTGCGACCTTTGCGTCGCTGGGCTCTTCGATTCTCAATACGGCGGGCCTGGACGCCTACGGCAAGGGTTTCGGGGTGGATGTGCTCAATGCCGACAACCACTCGTGGGTGCTGTCGCGGATGGCCGTTGAGATCGACCGCCGCCCCGAACAGTATACGGATTATACGGTGGCGACGTGGATCAGCGACTATGGCCGGGTTCTGTCGACGCGCAACTTCACGCTGACCGACGCTGCGGGCCGCGAATTCGGACGGGCCGTGACGCAGTGGGCGATGATCGACCTGACGACGCGCTCGGCGGTGGATCTCTCGTGGGTCGGGCGCCAGCACGACGGGGCGGTGGTTCCGGTACCGCCTCCGACTGAGAAGCCGCGGAAGATCCGGGAGGTGACGCCCACGCAGCGTTCCGACCACCGCGTGGTCTACAGCGACATCGACTTCAACCGCCATGTCAATACGATGCGCTATATCGAGATGATGCTCGACATGCTGCCGGTGGAGCTGCTGACGTGCGAGGCTCCGGTGCGGCTCGACATCCACTTCCTGAAGGAGAGCCGTTTCGGGCAGACGCTGACGGTGGGTTGCGAGTTGCGGGAACGCTTGGCGCTGTTCGAGATTTCGGCCGACGGCACGGCGGCGGTCCGGGCCAGCGTGGAGTGGTTTAACGCCCCGGAGCGATGAAAATCACGATTGTGGGTCCCGCCCACCCGTATCGGGGCGGCCTGGCGTCGATTCTGGAGATCCTGGCGCGGACGTTCCAGCGCCGGGGTGCGGAGGTTGATATCCGGACCTTCACGCTGCAATATCCGTCGCTGCTTTTCCCGGGGAAGAGCCAGACGGTGACGACCCCGGCTCCGGCCGATTTGCACATCACGCGGTGCGTCCATACGGTGAATCCGCTGAACTGGTGGCGGGTTGGGCGCCGGATCTGCCGCGAACGCCCGGATTTCGTGCTGATGAAATACTGGACGCCCTTCATGGCGCCCTGCTTCGGGTCGATCGCACGCCTGGCGCGCCGCAACGGCCACACGAAGGTGCTGTGCCAGATCGATAACGTCGAACCCCACGAACACCACCTGATCGACCGCCCCTGCAACCGTTATTTTCTGCATTCGGTCGACGGCTTCATCTACATGTCCGAACAGGTCCACCGCGAACTTGCGGCCTATACGTCTGTTCCGGCTTTGTTTTCGCCGCACCCGCTGTTCGAGAATTTCGGCGAACGGGTCGAACGTTCGGAGGCTTGCGTGCGTCTGGGGCTGAATCCCGAGGTGCGGTATGTGCTTTTTTTCGGGCTGATCCGCGACTACAAGGGGCTGGACCTGCTGTTGGATGCCTGGGCGGCGCTCAGGCGGAAGGGCTGCACGGAGGGCCGCCGGCTGATCGTGGCCGGGGAGTTCTACACGGCCAGGGAGCCCTATTTGAAGCAGATTGCGGACCACGGCCTGCAGGAGGAGGTGCTGCTTCACGACCGTTTCGTGCCGGACGAGGAGGTGAAATACTACTTTTCGGCGGCGGATTTTGTGGTCCAGCCCTACAAGACGGCGACGCAGAGCGGCGTGACGCAGATTGCCTATCAGTTTTGCGTGCCGATGGTCGTTACGGACGTCGGGGGGCTGGCGGAGATTGTTCCGGACGGCCGGGTGGGGTATGTCTGCCCGCCGACGGCCGAAGGGGTTGCTGCGGCGATCGAACGGATGTACGAAGGGGATTCGCTGGAGCGTTTCCGGCGGAACAGCGTCGAGGAGCGGCGGCGTTTCTCGTGGGAGGAGATGTGCAGCCGCATCCTGGAATTGTACGACCTGGTAGCCGCGCGGTAACGGTCGGCGTCAGGCTCCGGTTCGGAGCATGAAAAAGGGACGGAACCCAATTTCGGGTTCCGTCCCTTTCGGTTCGGAAGCCTTTGTCAGGCTTGTGCGCCCGGGGAGTGGTTGCCGCCGGAGTTGTCGGACTCGATAACAAACTCTCGGTCGGTTCGCGATACCCGGCCCGTGTGGCGCACGGCCTTCGGCGATCAGGCCTTGGCTGCCGGCTCCTCCGACTCGGAAACATTCTTCCAGCCCAGGAGGACGAGGATGAAGGCTACGATTTCGAGAATCACCTCGATGGCGTCGCCGATCACCGGAATAAGGCCGATCACCCATCCGATGATTCCGAGGATCATGGCCGTGAAGAGTTTCGACATGCCGCGGCGCGCCCCTTCGGGGAATGTCACGGAGCTCTTCAGGTTTGCATAGGCGATCAGGAGGAGGATCCACGCGATGAGGTTCAGGATGCCTCCGACGAGTCCCAGCATCGGGATGCAGGCCACGATGGCGGCCACGATGGAGAGGATCGTCGCGGTGCGGATCGATCCGATGCGCGGAGCGTCGGCCGGGTTCACCTGCTGTTTGAAGATGTCGAGGGATTTGATGAAGAGCCAGTATCCGTAGATGACGGCCACGGTGGCGAGGATCTCAAGCACGTTCCAGATGCCGAACCCTCCACCCGAGAGGCTGCCTCCGGCCAGGGAGATGAGGGCCGATGCGGCACTTCCGATCGATGCGATGAATCCGAAGATCGTAGCGGCGATGGCTGCGAAGGTGTAGATCTTTACGGCTTTGTAGAGATCGCCGGTAGTCTGTTTCCACGAGAAGTTCAGATTGTCCATAGGTCAGTTGATATTTGGTTTTTCGAGTCCGTAATTTTTTCTGCGGTCTTCTATCTTGAGGTAGAAGCTGAAAATGAAGGCGAGGATGCCGAATGTCGAGAAGATGATCATCGGCACGGTATAGCCTCCGGTAGCGTCGAGGACCAGTCCGATAAGCAGCGGCACGAGGCAGAGTCCGACGTTCTGGATCCAGAAGATCAGGCAGTATGCCGAACCGAGGACCTTTGTGTCGATGATCTTCGGGACCGAGGGCCAGAGTGCTGCGGGGACGAGCGAGAAGGAGACGCCGAGCGTGACGATCAGCAGCAGGGCGAGCCACTTCGAGGGGAATGCGGGGAGGAGGAATGCGAAGCTCAGGTGGCAGGCGATCATGATGATGGCTCCGACCATGAGCATCGTGGCTCCTTTGCCGCGGTAGTCGAGCATGGCGCCGAGGAATGGTGTGAGGATCATGGCCAGGATCGGGAAGCAGCTGAAGAGCTGCGAAGCGGTTCCGGCGTCGACCTGGAGGGTTACTTCGAGGAAGTTGGGGGCGTATCGCTGGAAGGGGAAGATGGCCGAGTAGTAGAGCACGCACAGCAGGGCTACGAGCCAGAACATCTTGCTGCGGAAAATGAGTCCGAGGTCTTTGACATGGAACTCTTCATCGGCGGATTTCTGCTCCTTCATCTCTCCGGCGGCGATGAGCTGGCGGTCGAGTTTGCGGTCCATATAGACGAAGACGGTGTAGCAGAGCAGTCCGACGACGAGCAGGGCGGTGCAGAATGCCACGGGCGCCACGACCGACTTGTCGAAATGGTTGGAGATCATGGGCGAGAGCCACATGACGGCGAAGACGCCCAGACGGGCGATGGCCATTTCGAGTCCCATGGCGAGAGCCATCTCCTTACCTTCGAACCATTTGGCGATGGCTTTGGAGACGGTAGTTCCGGCCATTTCGCATCCGCATCCGAAGATCATGAATCCGAGCGATGCCATTTTGGCGCTTCCGGGGAATGCCGCCCACCAGCTGTCGAGCCATGCGCAGAAGGCCGTGGTCTGGAACCAGTCGGAGATTCCGACGAACTTGATCGAGGCGCCGATGACCATCAGCGAGGCGGAGAGGAGTCCCGTGAACCGGATTCCCATCTTGTCGAGGATGATTCCTGCGAAGATCAGGAAGAAGAAGAAGACGTTGAGGAAGTATTCCGAAGCGGCATAGGTTCCGAACGTTCCGCTGTCCCACCCGCGGGCGGATTCGATGAGGGATTTGAGCGGCGACATCACGTCGACGAACATGTAGCCGAAGAACATCATCAGGGCGATGAGGATCAGCGCCGTCCATCGGGCCGCAGGCGAATCGTTGAGTTTGCGTTGGATAGTTGCTGTCATGGGTTATTTGATTTGAATTAGTCTTCGAGATGTGCGTAGCGTTTGAGGACCTCGTAGGCTTCGAGGATGCCGAGTTCTCCGGCCTTCGAGAGGTCGAGGCACCCTTTTCGGGTATCCTTCATGAAGATCTGGATCACGCCGCGGTTGTAATAGGCTTCGGCGAACGAGGGGTTCAGTTCGATGGCCTTCGAGTAGTCCTCGTAGGCTTCGGGGAGGCTGCCCGAGAGGGCCTGGAGGTTGGCGCGGTTGTAGTAGGCTTCGGCGAAGTCCGGGAAGAGCTTCACGGCCTTGTTCAGGTCGGCCACGGCTTCGTCGTAGCTGTAGGTTCGTTTCGAGTTGTTGTTGAGCCGGTTCGCGGGGTCCGAATCGATCGAGATGCGCTGGTAGGAGTTGTCGATCGAGGAGATGAAGTCGATCATCTCGGCGCGTGTTGTCGAGCGGTTCAGGTAGAGGAACGGATTCGAGGGGTTGAGCTCGATGGCCGTCGAGAAGGTGTTCACCGAATTGGTGTACTGCTTGATGAGCGACTGGGAGACGCCGCGTTCGAAGAGCCGGGTCCACGACGTGTCTCCGTTCTTGAGGTGGAGGGCATACTCCTTGTCGAGCATCACGAGCGTATCGGGTGCGATGTTGCTTTCGCGGCACGAGAGGGTGAGGTATTCGTTTCCGATGCGCTTCTTGAAGTCCTCGATGCGCTGCGGGCGGTAGGGCCGGATTTCGGGCAGCGAGTCGGGGCGCATGAGCGTGAACTTGAACAGCGGCAGCAGACGCATCTCCTCGTGGCCGCCGTTGTGTCCCGTGATGCGGTCGAAGCTGCTTCCGGCGAACTTGCTGTCGAACGACAGCAGGCGGTCGAAGCGCTGGGTGGTGTCGGCGAAGATCGAATAGGTGCTGTCGCTCAGGCGCGAACGGTACTCGGCGATTTTACGCTGGGCGGTTTCGCGGTCGCTGCGGGCCCCTTTTGAATCCTGGAGGAGTTCGCGCAGGCGTCCGCGGTAGATGTAGGCGTTGGCGAAGTCGGGGTAGAGTTCGATGGCCGAGGAGTAGTCCTTGACGGCCTCCTCGATCTCACCCAGCTGGGCGTGCACTCCGGCGCGGTTGTAGTAGACCAGCACGTTGTTCGGCGAATAGAGGGCCACGCGGTCGTAATCCTCCAGGGCGCGGTTGTAGTCCCCGATCTGGGTGCGGAGCATGGCGCGGTTGAAGTAGGTGAGCGAGTTGGTCGAGTCGAGCTGGATAACGCGGTCGAAATCGGCCAGGGCCTGCATCGGGCGGTTGGTGGCGTTGTAGACCAGGGCGCGGTTGAAGAACGAGAGCAGGTACGAGGAGTCGCACTCGATGGCCTTGTTGAAGTCGGCCTCGGCCTCTTCGTAACGCTCCTGATCGAGATAGAGCCCTCCGCGGCGGTTGTACCCGTTTGGGTTTTCGCGGTTGGTGCGGATGGCGGTGTTGAAGTTCTCGTAGGCCCGGGTGGTATCCTTGAGGTGGAGATAGCTCAATCCGCGGCAGATGAAGGCGTCGGCGACCTTGTTCTCCTGTCGGATGAACTTGTCGAAATCCTCGATGGCCTCCTTGAACTGCTGGTTCAGCAGGCGTGTGACGCCGCGGCTGTAATAGGGTCCGGGGAGGTCGGGTCTGAGCTCGATGGCCTCGCGGAAGTCCTGCAGGGCGTCGTCGTAATTCCCCAGGCGCGAGCGGGTGATGGCGCGGTAGGTGTATGCCTGCGTGTAGACGGGGTTGAGGCGGATGGCGGTTGAGAAGTCCTCCTCGGCACCTAACAGGTCGTCGAGGTTGTATTTGGCGATACCGCGCAGGAAGTAACCCTCGAAGGCGTCCTCATCGAACCGCAGCAGGGTATTGAGCGTTCGGATGGCCTCCTGGTAGTCGTTGTTCATCATGCACGAGCGGCCCATCCAGAAGAAGTATTCCCGGTTGTATTGGGCCTGGGCGTCGGGAGAGCACATCAGTGCGATACCGGCCAGGAGTGCGATGATGAACTTGCGCATTTTTTCGATTTTTTGTTTTAAACGGCTTTTTTCGTGGTTTTATTGTTTTTCCGGGGGCGGTCAGGCATTTGCTGCGGATCGGTTCTGCTATTCCGTTTCGTATCCGAAGCGGCGGAGCTGTCGTTCGTTGTTCCGCCAGTCGTCGCTGACCTTGACGAAGAGCTGCAGGAAGACCTTTTTGCCGAGGAACTGCTCCATGTCTTCGCGTGCGGCCTGCCCGACCCGTTTGAGTTTTTCGCCCTTGTGTCCGATGAGGATTCCCTTCTGGGAGTCCCGGGCGACGAAGATCGTGGCGGCGATTCGGTCGATTTCGGGCTCCTCCTTGTAGGCGTCGATGGCGATTTCGCAGCAGTAGGGGATCTCCTTGTCGTAGAATCGGAGGATCTTCTCGCGGATGATCTCCGAGGCGAAGAAGCGCAGGGTCTTGTCGGTGAGGGTATCCTTGGGGTAGAAGGCGGGGCCTTCAGGGAGCAGGTCGAGGATGGTTTTGAAAAGTCCTTCGATATTGAACTGTTCGCGGGCCGAGACGGGGACGATGCGGGCTTCGGGGAGTGTTTCGTGCCACTTGTCGACGAGTGCATCGAGCGAGGCGGGATTCGAGAGGTCGATCTTGTTGACGACGACGATGGTGGGGATCCCGCTGTGGCGGATATTTTCGAGGACGCGGGATGCGCGGTCCGACTGTTCGACGGTATCGGTGACGTAGAGGATGATGTCGGCATCGGTGAGTGCGCCGTCGACGAATTTCATCATCGACTCCTGGAGTTTGTAGGCGGGTTTCAGGATGCCGGGGGTATCGGAGTAGACGATCTGGAAATCGTCACCGGAGACGATCCCCATGATGCGGTGGCGGGTGGTCTGGGCCTTTGCGGTGATGATGGAGAGCCGTTCTCCGACCAGCGCGTTCATGAGTGTGGATTTCCCGACATTGGGGTTGCCGATGATATTTACGAAGCCCGATTTGTGCATATCTTTCGAGAGATGGTCGATATTTTTGCAAAGATAGGGATAAATGGGTCCTTCTGCAAACCGTGGGGCGAGAATTTGCCGCTTCCGGCGCATTCTTTTTTGGGTCGGGGATTGCCCGGTCCGCCCTGCGCCGCCTGTTCGGGCAGAAAAATCCCCGGAAATCGATTTCCGGGGATTTTTCCGCTGTTTTGCCTCGGACCGGGACCGGAATCTCTTGAATCCAGCCCCTTGCCCTGTTTTTTCAGTTTCCGACCCGCTACCGTCTGCGCATCATGCCTCCGGGCATCTTGGGCATCTTCAGTCCGCCTCCGGCCACGGCCTTCATCATCTTGCGCGTATCTTCGAACTGTTTCATCAGGCGGTTCACGTCGGCCATGGTCGTTCCCGAACCCTTGGCAATACGCTCGCGGCGCCGGGCGTTGATGATTTCGGGGTGTTCGCGCTCGGCGGGGGTCATCGAGGAGATGATCGCCTCGGTCTGCTTGAAGACGTCGTCCGGGATGTCGACGTTCTTCAGCATCTTGCCCATGCCGGGGAGCATCGAGGCCAGGTCCTTGAGATTGCCCATCTTCTTGATCTGCTGGATCTGCGCGATGAAGTCGTTGAAATTGAACTGGTCCTTGACGAGTTTTTTCTTGAGTTTGCGGGCCTCCTCCTCGTCGAACTGCTCCTGGGCGCGCTCGACGAGCGAAACGACGTCACCCATGCCGAGGATGCGGTCGGCCATTCGCTCCGGGTGGAAGACCTGCATGGCATCCATCTTCTCGCCGCTGGAGATGAACTTCAGGGGTTTGTTGACGACCGAACGGATCGAGATGGCGGCACCGCCGCGGGTATCGCCGTCGAGTTTGGTGAGGACCACGCCGTCGAAATCCAGCCGGTCATTGAACTCCCTGGCCGTGTTGACGGCATCCTGACCGGTCATGGCATCGACGACGAAGAGTGTTTCCGAGGGTTTGATGGCGGCCTTGATGGCCGTAATCTCCTGCATCATGGCCTCGTCGACGGCCAGACGTCCGGCCGTATCGACGATCACGACGTTGTAGCTCTTCTGTCGGGCGTATCGGATGGCGTTTTCGGCGATCTGGACCGGGTTGCGGTTCCCCTCTTCGGTGTAGACCTCGACGCCGATCTGGCTGCCGAGGACCTTCAGCTGGTCGATGGCCGCGGGACGGTAGACGTCACCGGCGACGAGCAGCACCTGACGACCCTTCTTGCTTTTGAGCATGGCGGCGAGCTTCCCGGAGAAGGTGGTCTTACCGGAGCCCTGCAGACCGGCGATGAGGATGACGGCCGGGGTTCCTTCGAGGCGGATGTCGGTGGCCGTACCGCCCATCAGTGCGGCGAGTTCGTCGCGGACGATCTTGGTCATCATCTGCCCGGGCTTGACGGCTTTGAGCACGTCCTGTCCCAGGGCTTTCTGCTTCACCTCGTCGGTGAACGACTTGGCGACCTTGTAGTTTACGTCGGCGTCGATCAGCGCGCGGCGGATCTCCTTGAGGGTTTCGGCGACGTTGATTTCGGTGATGCGGCCCTCGCCCTTGAGGAGTTTGAACGACCGTTCGAGTTTGTCGGTCAGGTTTTCGAACATATCTGTTTAAAATTTCGAGCGTTTATATTTCGCGCAAAGTTAAGAAATAATTCAGAAAGCGCAATTCCCGGGAGGGCCTTTTTACAAATGGCAGGCGGGGCGCAACGATTCGAAACCGTTGCGCCCCGCCATTCCGATCCGGGCCTGTATGGCGGGCGGGATCCGGGTATGGATTACTCTTCGTCCTGCTCGGACTCGATTTCATCCTTGTACTGGTCGAGAATCTCCTGGGGGATTCCGTCGCAGCGGACGTAGAGCGAGATATTCTGGTTGTCATCGGTAGCGATCCAGGTCATGCGGTCGCTGTAGAGGTTGCGGATGATGTATCGGTGCGACCAGTCTCCGTTCTCGTAGTCGTACATGCCGCGGATCACCGATCCGAGCGACTCGTCGGTGTCGAGGTTGTAGCTACCCGTGATGCGCCGGGGACTGAAACTGTCGAGGTTCTGGTAGATGGTGAACTCGTTACCGTTCCGGTAGGCAAGTTCGAGATAGACATAGCTTCCTTCGGCGAGCGGAATTCCGTTGCTCCAGGATTCGAGTTTCCAGGTTCCCGAGATGTTGTAGAGCGACACGTCGAGTCCGGGATCATCGTAGCTTTTGTCGTCGTCGCAACCCGTGAAGGCCGCGGCGAGGATCAGCAGAAGCGAGAATTTGAGGATGTTTTTCATATTTTAATCAGTTATTCTGCAGTTTTGGAATCGTTGTTAGGTGTTGCGATGCGGATCATGACGGTGCTCTGTCCGGGCTGAAGCCCCAGTCCCCGCAGGAAGAGCGGAATGCGCCCGGGGGCTTTTCCGGCTGCGGGGTCGAACCGCACGGTCAGCTCTCCGACCTCCCCCGGCAGAAGCTCCGCGGGGGTGAACTCCGCCCGGATGCAGGGGGGCAGGATCCGGGTATCGATCCGCACCCGAAGGGTGTCGTTCCCGCCGTTGAGGCACTCGATGCTTTCGGAGCGTCGTTCCGCCGCGTCGAACCGGATCTCCTCCTGCTTGAGGAGCAGGTTTCCGCGTGCGTGCGGATAGGCGTAGGTCGGACGGGCCGAGGGGATGACCTCACCGGCGAGTTCGAGGGTCGCCGAGGGGGCATTTTCGGCGAGCTGCGTGAAGATGAAAATCTTCCTCACGAAGCTTCCCGGATGCCCTTTGGGATGGTAGGTCACCGTCACGGAGTCCGTTTCACCGGGTTTGACCGGTCGTTTGCCGCAGGTCGGGACGGCGCATCCGCAGGTGGTCTTCACCCGGGTGATGACCAGGGGTTTGTCGCCGGTGTTCCGCCACGTGAAGACGAAACTCTTCGGCGCGTCGTCCTCGCCGATAGCTCCGGTTTCGATCCGCGTGCGGTCGAAGCGCATCGCCTGAGCGCCATGGGCCAGTGCGGGTTGTGCCATGCTGTCGAGGCGTTCACGCGGAACGATGTGGAACTGCCCCCGGGCGGGACGTGCGGCGACGAGTGCCGCCGCCGTTCCGAGCGGGATCAGTACGTAACGTATGAATCCGTTGTGCAGCATGTTTTTTCTTCGGACTGTCAGAGCCAGCCGCTGCCGTTTGCCGACTTGCGGACGGTGATGTTGAACGAATGGGTTTCACCGTTGCTGGCCTTGATGGATGCCGGGGAGGCCCCTTCTGCCAGACCGATGAATACGGCCTTGCCGTTTTCGATCTTGCCCGAAACGATCGCGGTGTTTTCGATTGTAAGGGTGTAGGTCAGCGATTCTCCGTTGTCGAAGTATCGGGCGGGGGTTTCGATCACCTTGTTTTCCTCTCCGATTCCGAGGTAGATGTTCGGGAATGAGAGTTTCGTTCCGGCCTCTTCTCCGGCGATAGCCTTGAGGAGCATTTCGGCATTGACCAGTCCTCCGACCTTTCCGACATACTGCGAGAGGGGAATGGTTTTGAGGTAGGTTTTTCCGAGGTCGACGACATAGTGGTAATAGTATTTCGTACCGGTCTGATGTTCGTCCAGGGGGGTGACGTTTTCGATGAGGAGTTTCCGGAATTCCGCAGCGGTGAAGTGTTTACGGAGCTGGACGGCATAGGAGAGACCGAGGGCCGCGACTCCCGAGACATGCGGGCAGGCCATCGAGGTTCCCTCCATGTATCCGTATCCGGTATCGTTGCTGACCTGCGGGGGCATGGTCGAGAGGACGCACCCCATGGAACCGATTCTGTGTTCCTGGTCGGCAAATTCGAAATAGTAGTCCTGATCGCCGCCGGGCGCCGAGATATCGGATCCGGGTCCGTAGTTGGAGAAGGTGGAGATGGTGTAGTCCGCGGCGATGGCGTTTACCGAGACGCAGTAGTCCGCGGCGCCGGGGAATCCGGCCGATGGAGCGTATTCGTTTCCGGATGCGAAGATGGGGAGTCCGCCTTCGATGGGTCCGTTTGGCGAGCCGGCGTTGTGCACGAAATAGTCGAGAGCGACCTTTTCGAGGGGGCAGTAGGCCTCCCACTCCTCCTGAGTGGCGAAACTGGGGGCATTTTCGTATCCGTTGGCGGTTCCGGACGTGTATCCCCAACTGCACTGGAGGATGACGGCACCGTTGTCTGCGGCATACTTGATGGCGCGGACCAGGCTGATGGTGTTGCTTGCGGAGTTTCCGGAGAAGATCTGGCACGACATGATCCTTACGCCGGGTTTTTCGGCGGTACCTCCGGCAATTGAAGTCATGCTGAACTTCTTTTCGCTGTTGTTTCCGGGATCGTTGTTGTTGTTGCGGGCGGCGATGACCCCGGCGACATGGGTTCCGTGCCCGGTATCGGCCGAGGCGTCGCAGGAGATGATTCCGGTATTGTTGATGAAGTCGTATCCGTAGTAGTCACCGGCATATCCGTTTCCATCGTTGTCCTTGTGGGATGCGTATGTTTCGTCCTCGTTGACCCACATGTTCTCCTGGAGGTCGGGATGGCGCCAGTATACGCCCTCGTCGAGCACGGCGACGATGATCGAGGGGTCCCCGGTGGACATTTCCCATGCTTTTTCGCAATTGACGTCGGCTCCGGCCTGGAATTTGGCTTTGGCGGCAGCGATCTGCTCCTCATCCATTTGGTCTTCGTCATCGATCGTGAAAGCGTCCTGATAGCCGCGGTTGATGATGTTCCACTGTACGGGGAGGAGGTTGTCGTTGTATGGGTAGCCGTTGGCGCCATCGGCCCGGGTTTTCGCCAGTTCGCACATTTTTTCCGTCAGGGGGATTGCTTTTCGGTCGGTGCGGTATGCGCGTTTGATGGTTCGGTTCGGGGTTGCGGTCTGCACCTCTCCGATCCGGGAGAATCGGGCTGTGATTTCATCGACATCGAATTTGTCGCTGAAGCGGACGACATACCAGAGGTGTAGTCCGGCTTCCCGTGCCTTCTCCTCGGTGCGGGTATCGATCGGGAATATGCGTTCGAGTTCGCAATCTCCGAGCAGGTCGAGGAGTTCGTCGACCGAGACGATTCCGCTTCGGGTTGCGGGGGCTCCGCACCGGGTTTTCGCCAGTCCGATTTCATCGAGCATGTCGCTGACCGACTCGTCGAATTTGACGATCACCTCTCCGGCCATTTTGGAAGGTTCGGTTTCGGTCGTTCCTGAATTGGGCTCCGGGAGTTCGTCGGTGGAGCAGGCGCTGAAAGCGATCAGCGCCAGGGTACTGAAAGCGGTTAAAATATATTTGTTCATGATCATTTTGTCAAAGCGTTAGTTGCCGGAGGCATCGGTATCGGAGTCGGTATCGGAGTCGGAAGATGAACTGTTGGCCAGTTTTTTCTTCGTATAGACCTGATAGTAGTAGTTCAGGTTGTTCGGGAGTTCCGAGAAACCTGCGAGGTTTCCGATTTCGTCCTTTCCTTCCTGGTTGAAGAGGAGCGTGAAGGGGTCCCACCAGTCGAGCGAGGGGTGGTAGAGGATCCAGTCGGGGACTTTGCCGGTCAGTCGGTTGAGGTTGAGCGTGAACATCTTCAACTGGGGCATGACCCGTTTCACGTCGCGCATTTTCTGGGGGAGCGTATCGGCGCTGTTTGCGATATCGGTATCGGTGTAGTAGCCGACCGAGGCATCGTCCTCGAACGAGGGGATTTCGCCCTGGAAGTAGTTCACCGAGAGGATGAGCGTATCGAGTCCGGTAACCCCTTTTGCCTCGTCGGGTTCCCAGCGGAGGAGCCATTTGGGGAATTCTCCGAACTGTTTGTTATCCTTGTTGTATGCCGTTTCCTGGTAGAATCCGCCGAATTCGGTAGCGATGTTGTTGCTCAGGTCGTAGATCAGTCTTCGCTGGTTGTTTGCCAGTTTCAGCACGTGGAGTTTAGGGAAGTGCTCGGGGGAGAGGATTCTGGGTATTTTTTCGAAGTTGTTGCTTCCGAGGTCGAGGTATTCGAGCTCCTTGAGGTTCGTGAAGTCCTCGTGGAGGGACGTCAGGCCGAATGCGCTGATAGTAAGTCGTTTGAGGTGTTCGAGTTTGCAGATGTACTCACCCGTGTCGAGGCTCAGCTGGAAGGTGTTCGTGTTGCTGTAGAACTGGAGTTCCTGGGCACCGGTCAGATACTGGACCTCGAACGGGAGTCCCTCCTTGATGGAGAACATGAAGAATCGGGCATATTTCACACGGCCCTTGAGCGAGTCGACATACCCGTCCATTCCCTCTTCCCAGAGGACCACATCATCCCAGTTGTCCATTCGTTCTCCGGAGTTTTCCCAGTTGGTGGACCAGACGTTGAGCGATCGGGCGATGCTGAGCAGGGCGACGGAGTCTCCGGCCCGGGTACCGCGGTCGATCTCCTCGGCGGCGTTCTGCGTGATGACGAGTTTGTCGTTCCGGGCGAGCATATCAGGGGTAACGTTGCTCTCCTTGGAAGGTACGAAAGTGATTTCGGACGAGCGCTCCAGGGGGATGGAGTTGATACCCCAGGTGAACCGGACGGTGACTTCCCGGGGTCGGAGTCCATAGTTGAGTGTCACGTCATAGGAGTCGTTTTTGATCCAGTTTACGTCGTCGGGGATCTGGATGTCGAAATCGACATTGGTTTTGATGCGGACGTCGAAATGTCGTTGGTCGAGGGAAGCGTAGTTTTCGATCGAGACGGAGGGTTGATCGACCGTGATTGCGTAGTCGAAACCTTTCTGTTCGACCTTGATTTCCTGGTATTCGGCGCTGTTTTCTGTTTTTGCGATTCGGACGACGCCGTTCCGCACGGAGGATGTGATTGCGGAGTCGATCAACAGGCTGCACTCCTTGGATCCGGAGCCGTTTGCGGGGGATACGGTGATCCAGGGTACGGACGAGGATGCGACCCAGTTGTCGTTGGACGAGACCTTGATGGTGCGGGTACCGCCTACCGCATCGATGGTTATCGAATTGCTGTCGATGCCGAATTTGATTTTCTCATCGGCCTGCGAGCAGGCAGCCAGTGTTCCGATGGCGAGCGCGGATAGAGCTATGTAATTTCGTATTTTCATGGTTATTCGAGCATTTCAGGACAGTTCGTGATATTCTGCGTTTTGTCGTAGATGAGGTTGTAGGCTCCGGCCTGCCAGTAGTAGCAGATATCGGAGGCATCGAACGTGATATTTGGGTTGTCGCTGATGTCGAGGTTGTAGATCATGTATGAGATCGTGTCGTCGATTTTTCTCAGGTCGTTCGATCCGAGGAACAGGCCCCGGAGTCCGGTATGCTGGTATATTCCGGTCGGCCACTCTTTCAGGCAGCGGGCTCCGTTGGCATCGCGTTGTCCGCGCACGGCATACACGGTGAGGGTCATGGCGTCGGTGGGTCCCATCGGGAATTTGTTGAAAGCGTTGTATGACAGGTCGACTCCGTAGAGGTAGGGCATGTTTCCGGCATGGAACTCTTCGGGGAGTTCGGTCAGGCGGTTGTAAGTGAGGTCGATGGAGATAAGGTTTGCCATGTTCTCGGGTTTTGAGCAAGTGAAGCATCCTTTTTCGAAGGTCTCCATTCCGTTTCCGCTCATGATGATGTAGCTGATCTGGGAGTTGCTTTTGGCCATACAGGCGGGATACTCCTTGATCTGGTTTCCGGCGAGGGTGAAGGTTGTGACATTGATTCCCTGGTAGGCGTCATTTCCGGAAGCGTCCGCATTCTGGAACCCCTTGATCTGATTGTATGCGAAGCTGACATCGGAGATCCAGTAGGGAGTATTGCTGGTGAAGATGTCGGGGACTTCCGAGAGTTTGTTGTAGGAAGCGGAGAACGATTCGAGGTTGTCGGTATTGCAGAATATCCGGCGACCGGAAGCGGGGTCGTTCTCGGTGAGGAATGCGGTGATCTGGTTGTTTTCGAAATAGACCTGGGCGGGAGCGAAGTCCATGCCCAGGGGCTCCACGTCTCCGGAGATTTTGTTGTAGGCCAGGTCGAGGAGTCCGAGGGCCGTCATGCCGCCGATCGCCTGGGGGACCTTTTCGAGGTTGTTGTCTCGGGCATAGAGCATCTGGATCAGCTTTTTGGAATCTCCTTGGGCGAGGTAGTTGATCGAGTTGGTGAGTTCTTCATGGGTCCATCCGGGGATCTCCTTTGTCCCTTTGTTTGCGGAGATATTGACCTGGATGAGGGCCGGCATTTTGCCGACCTCTTCGGGGAGTCCGTGCATGTTGGGGCAGTTGTAGATTTCGAGCAGGGTGCAGGAGGCGAGATTTTTGATCGTCGCGGGGAGTTTGGCGATAGGGCTGTTTCCGATGTAGAGGTACTCCAGTTTGGTCAGGTTTCCGATTTCGTCGGGGAGGCTTTTGAGGTTGTTGCAGAAGCGTCCGGCGATGACGTCCTTGGGTTGGATTTCGAGATGGCGTCCGCTTTTGGCATCGAAGATCTCGTTTTCGGAGTATCCTTGTTCATAGAGGCTGATGGCAGGGCTTGAGAGGTTGTGTTCCTTGAGAGCGAGTGCGCAAGGATAGGACATCTGGGGGAAAACATGCGTTTGTTTGAGGTACTGCTTGTTGTACTCCAGGCGGTTTCGGTTACGGTCGGCGAGCGACTTCGACTGGTCGAGCATCGGGTCGTAAGTTCCGGAGTTCATGTCGTTGTGCGTTCCGAGGTATAGTTCGACGAGTTCGGAGAGTTGTCCGATGGCTGCGGGCATGTCTCCGCTGATACCGAACTCGCTGAGGACGATTTTTGCGACACGGCCGTTGGAGTGTACCTCGACACCGGGCTGGTCGCTCCAGAGGTCTGGGGACTTGTTGAAGTCCCAGTTGCAACCTTTGGCGTAATCCTGGCCTCCGTAGTACCAGTTTTTCCCGTCGAGGGCTTCCCAGATAGCTTTCAGGGCGTAGTTGTCCTGCATGTACTCGTCGGCTTCGTGGAGAGCGATGGGGACTTCGGCGTCGGAGGTTTCGTTGTCCTCGACGGTGAAGTTAGCATTTTTGACCACTTCGTTGTAGCACTCTTCGAGCATGAATTTGTTGGAGTCGTAGGTGACGTATCCCGTGACCTCGTAGGTTCCGGCGGAGAGCGAGAAGAGGGAGTCGCAGGTGATCGAGGATGTTTGGTATCCGAAGTCGGGGTTTTCGCGGTTCTCTTCGTCGAAATGGATCGAGAAGGATGCCGGGAGGTAAGTGTAGGTATGTGTATCGTCGCGGTTATCGCTGCCGACCTTGTGGATGGTAATATCGAAATAGGCGATTTCGTCGAACGTATATTCCCGGTTTCGGTCGATGGTTCGGGTATAGTCGTCGAGTTTGCCGTCGAAACCGTCGATATTTTTGATCAGGTTGAATCTCACTTTACCACGCGGAGCGACGTTTGCGGAGAGTTCCTGTACGGTGAGTCCTCCGGCCACGACGGTCAGAATGTTGTTGTCGGTGGTGCCCCGGTAAAGTTCCTCATCCTTGACGTTGTATAGGATGAAGTTCACGATCTGATACTCTCCGGCGAGGAGCATGAGTTTGTCGCTTCTCAGTCCGAATTCGGCGCTTTCGCTGGAAGCTGCGCTGAGAGTGAGGGTTTGTGCGATGGTTGTATTTCCGGAGATGAGGCGGATTTCGATTTTCCGGGCATCGGCCAGGTAATCGAGTTCGTCGACCACGGCCCGGGATTGCGTTTGGGCGTTTTGGGTCTCGGACAGGGCGCTCTGTTTGTAGAGTTTGAACTGGACGTATCCGTAGTCGTGTTCCCGGTTATCGATACCGTCGTCGTTGGTACAAGCCGCGAAGCAGAGTGCGGTGCATGAAGCGACGAAGGCGAGTATTGGATTGATATTGAAAAGTTTCATGGAAAACTTGTGTCTTGTAAACTCTTTAATCATAGTATTTAAAAACAGGGGCCCCGCCCCATTCAACGGGGCCCTGTTTTGCTGTCTGTCAATGCATGTCTCAGATCAATAGTTGCGCACGCAGACGATGCGGCCAACGACCTGGGAGCCTTGATAGAGCGCGATGGTACCCTTGACTCCGGTTTCGCACGGGTTGAAACTCATGCTGACAACCATGCTGGTCTCACCGGGCTTGTCGGACCAATGATCTTCATAGAGCCACTTGGCATCGAGGTATTCGCTGCTGACTCCGACGAAGCTGTAGTCGAACGAACCCTTGATGGTCAGTATGATGCTGCCGCCCTCGCAGCCTTCAGTGTTGTAGGTCAGGCGGTAGATGGGCACTCCGTTCATGAACTCTTCGCCGAAATTCATCAGGTAGTCGTCCTCATAGAAGTAGTTCTCCGAGTCGATGACCTCCCATTTGGCGCTGTCGTTGTCGAACATGTGCTGGGAGTTGGCGTTGGGGCTGATCGAGAATCCGCTCTCGCTGCCGCTGGCACCGTCCTGCGTGATCGAGGCGTAGACATACTGTTTGTACTCCTCCTTGATGTCAAAACTTCCGCTTGTGTCGAGAAGCTGGTCATCCAGATTCATGGTCTCGTCGATTCCTGCAGCGATGGTCTGCGGCAGGGCGAGCAGGGAGGCGGTACGCTCCTTTTCGGCATTGGCCGCAACGCTCACCGTGTAGGCGTGCTGCTGGAACACTCCGCCGTTCTCATCCCACGTATCCTCAATGGTCACCCAGTTCGCCTTGTCGTTGGCGGCATGGGAGTAGTAACCTCCGTATCCATCGGGGATGAGGACAAAGAATTTGAGTCCCTTGGTGCTGGAAACGGTGGTCGAGAGGTTGTCGTAGAGGGTCTCGTCGCTTCCCAGCGACTGGCTGACGTACTTTCCGTCGGCATTGAACGAGAAGTTCGCATTCATGTCCGAATACGGGAAGCGGATCAGGTCGCGGAATGCGGGCATTTGGACATAATACTTGTTGTGCGCGTTGTTTCCGGGGTCTTCGGTTTTGTCGATTCCGGCGTCGTAGAAGTCCAGTACGCCCACGGCGCCGTCGATGGTCTCCTCGTTGAATTTGGCCTGGATTCGGATCTGCACATAGGGCTTGTCATTTTCGTCGGTCTTGTCCTGGAGGTTTGCCTCTTCCATCCAGGCGGGCTGTGAGAGATTCCATTTGAAATTGCTCGAAGCCTTGAAGACATACTGATAGGACGAGTTGGACCATTGCATGGTGACGGAGCCTTCGGGCGCGGTTTCCGGGTTTTCTTCCGCGTCGGGGAATTTGGTCAGCGGATCAGTTCCGGAGAAGGTATAGAGGAATATTTCGCCCAGTTCGTCATAGTCGGAGGCATAGAGGTTGAATTCGCGGGGGGTGTTGTTCCGGGTAATTTCAGCGATTACGCGGGTTTCTCCGCCCATGGAGAGCGACACCTTGCAGACGGGGGATTCGTCGAAATTTTCCTGGTCCGTGGTTGCCACCGTGATGGAGACGGGCGTGGCGCTGGCTTTTCCGGAGAAGGATGTGCCTTTGATTTCACCGTCTTGCAATTCGAACCACTTGACCGTTTCGGCATCGGTCGGGATGCTGACGGTCCAGTCCATGTTGGGCGTGAAGGTCACCTGGCAGGAGTTTTCTCCGGCCGGGATATTCAGGGATACGAGGTCGGGGAATACGGGCGTCACATTGTCATTTGAGTCCTTATCCTTGTCGCAGGAGGAGAGGAGCAGGGTAGTTCCTGCCAACAAAGCCGATGTCCAGTGTAAAATCGTATTTTTCATAAGACATTGCGTTTTAGTTATACTATAATTAAAGAGAATGGGATTTTCGGGGGAATTCGATCGGGGTTATTCCGGGGTCTGGATTCAGTCCTGGTCCTTGTAGGGATAATCCGGATCCTTTCTGGGGTCTCGTGCCCCGGACATGTTCTCCTCCGTTTTCAATCGCACGGCCTCTTCGAGCGATACCCATTCCAGGACATTGTAGTAATGTCCGACCGTTCCCACCATCGTTCCGAGGTTTTTCAGATAGACGTACAGCCAGAGGGATACATATTTTTGGCACGTATTGTAATAAGAGTCGTAATAGGGGCTGACGGTTCCGAGGATTTTGTCGTCGGCGTTGATCTGTCCGAAAACGTTCTGTTCGTTGCTGAGGACCTGGTCTTCATCCATTTCGATCAGGGGGTTGTCGGGGTCCTCGTTCGAGAGGCGCATGGTGACGTCATAACCGTCGTAGAGGAAATCGTGGAGGATGATCGTATTGGGTTCCGAGGGGTGTTTTTCGGTAAGGATCAGCCTCTGGTAGTTCTGGTCCAGGACGCTGGGGTAGTCGTAGAGGAGCAGCGAGGTAACGACGCACCATCCGTCGAACATATCGAGGTCGTAGTTGCATCCCTTGTAGAGAATGACTTTGGTTTGGTCGTTGTCGGAGTATAGGTTCCAGCGGGTCTGGTCGGGGACCAGCAGGTGGAGTTTGAATCCCAGGGAGTCGGTATCTCCGATGTGGTCATAGAAGCCAGCGACCTCGACATTGGCGGTACGTTCTCCGGCGGGGATTGTGATTGTGTTTGATTTCAGTCGGTAGTGATAACCTTCGATTGCGTTGCTACCCTGGTCGATGACTTCGACGGCGAAGGTTCGGTCGTAGTCGCAGGCGACGGTCGATGCAATCGGAATGGAGAAATAGGCCTCGTCCGGGAATACCATGTTGGTCGACATGGTGTCGGCGAACATGATGTATTCGGCATCGGAGTAGGTTTTTTTATCCGAGTTACATCCTGTCGCGAGGAGTCCGGCCAACCCGGTCGCACACAGTATTGCGGTAAATCGTCTCATATTTGGTATAGGTCTTTGGAATCGTTGAATGAGTTAGTTGTTGCTCTCGTTGGGTTCGATTTCGGAACCGGGGGCTTCGAGTTCGTGGCGCGGGATGGGCCAGACGAAGCGGGGGTCATCGGCTTCGATTTTGAGCGAGCTGCCTTCGACGAGGGTACAGGACTGCGGTTTTCGTTCGAATCCCATGTGCCAGCGTTTGAGGTCGTTGAGTCGGAATCCCTCCATGCAGAGTTCGCGGACGCGCTCCTGGGAGATGGTTTCTTTCCAGTTGTTCGCACCGACGGTGATGGCTCCGGCGCCATTGGCGAATCGTTTTGTGCGCAAGGCGGTCAGGTCCTTGCTGGCGGCCGAGAAGTTGGGGGTTTCGAGGCTGCAGTAGGCTTCGGCGCGGATCAGATACTGTTCGGCCAGGCGGAACAGTTTGGGCATGGAGTACATGTACATTTTTGCCGCGGAGATGAACGACTTGTTTCCGAAATATTTGCAGAGCAGGGGCCAGGTCAGACCGTTGGCATATCCCGTGGTGACCTCATCGAAGTAGGTGCTGTAACGCACGTCATAGTCCGTGGCGTAGGCGTCGAGCACCCATTGTGCGGGAACGTAGTCGGGATAGTAATACTGATAGTCGCGGTTGAGGTTCAGGAAGACCTGACCGAGCGGTCCGCCATAGGAGGTGGAGGTGTATCCGATCTGCCAGATGATCTCGGTTCCCCAGTCGTAGTTCCACATGTAGGAGAGGTAGGTCGTCGTACCGGAGATGATCTCGACGTTGGTGAGTTCGATGCCGACCTTGTTGTCGATGACCTTCGTGGCGTATTCGATAGCCGTTTCGAAGTCCTGCATGTAGAGGGCTACGCGGGCATGGAGGGACTGTGCGGCAGCCGCGGTGGCGTAGATGGTGTTGTACTGGTCGTTGTCGTTGTCGAGCAGCTCCTCGGCGTGGCGGAGGTCCTCCAGGACGAACTCGTAGGAGGCCTTGAGCGAGGCACGCTTCATGGGTTCGGGCTCGGAGTATTTCGAGCGCAGCACGACACCGAGTTCATTCTCGGCCGTAGCGGGGTCGTAAGCCTTGCAGAAGCACTCGATGAGTTTCGAGTAGCAGAGTGCGCGGATCGTGTAGACCTCGCCGGTGTACATGTCGAGGTATTCGATGTTGTCGACATCGGTCTCCTGCTGTTTGACGGCGTCGATTCTTTCGAGGAAGAAGTTGCAACGGCTGATGATGGCGTAGAGGCCGGCGTAGACGGATTCCACGTCACTGTCCGTGGAGAGGATGTTCCAGAGCCAGGCGGGTCCGTATGTGTTCGAGAAGTCCTCGACGGCATAGGCCAGATCGGCCTGGATGTCGGGCATGACGGTAAGGGTTCCGCTGAAAAGGGCACTGCTTTTCAGTCCGGCATAGATTCCGGTCAGGATCTGTTCCGCGTCATCGAAGGTCTGCATGGCCTCGCCTTCGGGGATGGCCGATTCGGGCAGTTTGTCGAGACACGACGAGGTCCCGCATACCAGCAGAATCGCGGCGATAAAGGTTTTGATATTTCGTAACATGGTTGTCATCAATCATTTAGAACATGAGGTCGAGGCCGAAGGTGAATTGCCGCGACATGGGGTACTGAGCCTGGTACATGTTGCCCACGCCTTCGGGGTCGAGGCCCGAGAACTTGGTGAAGGTCAGCAGGTTCTGAGCCTGAGCATAGATTTTCAGTCCGCTGATGAATCGGGTTTTGCGGATGAGGTTCTCGGGGAACGTGTAGCTGATCATGAGGTTTTTCAGACGCAGGAACGAAGCATCTTCGAGCAGGCGGTCGTCGAATTCGGTGTAGACGCCGTGCCGGGGGATGTCGGTGATGTCACCGGGTTGTTTCCAGCGGTCGAGGAGCTTGCGCGACTGGTTGTAGGTGCTGAAGCGGCCGTTTGACTCGTCGAAGTAGCGGTCGTTGTTGATCATCCAGCGGTCGGCAACCCACGAGAACTGAGCCGAGAGCGAGATGCCCTTCCAGGCGAAGGTCGTACCGAAACCTCCGGTCCAGGGAGCGTTCATGCTCTTGCCGACGAGCACCTTGTCTTCGTCGCGCATTTCGGTGGTGATTTCGCCGTCCTTGGTGTACCAGAGTGCGTCGCCGTTGACGGGGTTGACCCCGGCGAAGCGGTTGAGGTAGAACTCGCCGGCATCGTGCCCGACGACGAGCTTCATCGACGTGGAGGCCATTTCATACTCCTGGACGCCGTTGTAGAGTTCGACGATCTTGTTCTTGTTGTAGGAGACGTTGGCGTTGAGCGTCCACATGAAGTCCTTGGCGGCGATGACCGTACCCGAGAGGTTGATCTCGGCGCCGCGGTTGACCATCACGCCGATGTTGTCCCAATAGTATCCGTATCCCTTGTAGGCGTAGGACTGGGGCACGGACATGAGCATGTCGGAGGTCCGCTTGTTGTAGAATTCGAGGTCGACGTTGAGTCGGTTCCAGAACCCGAGGTGGAAGGCGAGGTTCGAAGTCCAGAGCTTCTCCCATCCGAGGTCTTCGCTTCCAGGCTGGCTGGGAGCCATACCGGCGTCGCCGTAGTAGTCGAAGCCTCCGCTGACGAGTGCGAGGTGTTCGTAGTTGTTGGGTACCGAAGAGTTACCCGACGTACCGGTGCTGACGGCGACCTGTGCGTTGGTGAGCCAGCGGCGTGCGCCCTCCATGAAACGTTCGTTGCGGAGGTTCCACATGAAGCCCAGGGACCAGAATCCGGCCCAGCGGCGGTTGGCGCCGAAACGCGACGAGGCGTCGGCACGGATCGAGAAGTCGGCGTAGTAACGGTCTTCGTAGTTGTATTCGCCGCGGCCGAAGAACGAGAGATAGGCGTAGTCGTCATCGGTCGTATCGGCCCAGGCCGAGGCGCGCGTACCGGAGGTGATGTTGGTGAGCCGGTCGTTGTTCTGGCCTTCGGTCTTCATCGTGAAGTCCTCATAGTGGTAGTCGAGGCCCTCCTGACCGACGAGGAAGTTGAAGGAGTGCTTGTCGTTGACGCGGAACTGATAGTTCACGGTGTTGGTGACCGAGAGGGTCAGACCGTCGGTGGTCAGGCGCTGGGCACTGCCTTCGCCGAGGTTCGGGGCATAGCTCGGGGCCGAGGATCCGAATCCGGTGGTGTGGGTGTAGTCGACGTTGAACTGCGACTTGATGGTCAGGCCGTCGATGACGGTTGCTTCGGCGAAGATACTCGACACGAGTTTGTATTTCTTGTACTCGCGGCGGTTGTTTTCGAGCCATTCGAGGGGGTTCAGACCGTCACCCTTCCAGCTACCGTCGTTCACCGAGGCGAGCGAGCCGTCGGGACGGTAGGGGTTCCAGTAGGGGAGCATGAAGCGGGCGGCGGAGATCGGCGTCACGACGGAGTATTCGCCGTCGTCGGCCTGCTCGATGTCCTGATAGTTGAGCAGGGTGTTCGTGCCGATTTTGAGCCATTTGGCAGCGCGCTGTTCGATGTTTGCGCGGAGCGAGTAGCGGTCGAAGTTCGATCCGACGGCGATACCCTCCTGGCTGTAATAGCCTCCGGAGACATAGTAGTTGGTCTTCTCGTTGGCGCCCGAGACGGAGAGCTCGTAGTTTTGGAGCAGGGCGCTGTTGTTGTAGACTTCGTCGAGCCAGCAGATGTCGGTTTTGCTCAACAGGTCGTAGTCCTTTCCGGTCGAGAGGCCGATCTCTTTTTCATACTGGATTCGCTCGGCGGTGTTCATCAGGTCCCAGTTGCCCTTGGCGAGCTGGGAGAAACCGACCTGCATCCGGTAGGTGATGTTGGGTTTCTCGGCCATGCGTCCGCGCTTGGTGGTGATCACGATCACGCCGTTTGCGGCACGGGCGCCGTAGATCGAGGTCGACGAGGCATCCTTCAGTACGGAGATCGACTCGATGTCGGCGGGGTTGATGGTGTTGAAGTCGCCGCTGGAAATGGCGATACCGTCGAGGATGTAGAGAGGCGCCGTTCCGGAGTTGATGGAGTTCGTACCGCGGATGTTCATGGTAGCGGCGACGCTGGGCTCACCGGTGCTGGACATGACCGTCAGACCGGGGACCTGACCCTGGAGGGCCTGGTCGAAGGCGGCGGTGGGCGTCGACTCGACCTTTTCGGCCTTGACCGTTGAAACGGAACCGGCGATGGTTCCCTTTTTGCGGACACCGTAGGCGATGACGACGACATCGTCGAGGGCCTGGGCCTCGGGCTGGAGCTCGACGTTGTGGGTCAGCTTCGTGTTGCCGTCGGGGACGGTGAATTCAACGACCTTGTAGCCGATGTAATGGTAGGAGAGGATTGTTCCGGGCGCTACGGCGATGGAGTAGGTTCCGTCGGCGAGCGTGCTTACGCCGCTGGCGTTCCCGGAGAGCACATGTACTCCGACCAGGGGAGATTTGTCCTCGGCCGAAGTAACGGTACCGCTAACCGTGATAGATTTCCCCCCCCTTGAGCTAAGGCGGGAAATGCACACAAAAGGAAAGCGAATTTCAGGAGTAGAGATTTTGTTTTTTGCATGGTGAAATTCTTTCTGTCGGTGCAAAAGAAGAGATTATAAATGATTAAAACAAGTTTGTATGTGGCGCGGAGTGTAAGTTGCGGGGTTCTGGATAGCATCCGGCGGCATTTTTCAAATAATTTAAAATACTGGTTTTTAGTGTTTTGTATTAAAGTAACGATTTGTAACTAAAAAGGGCGAAAAAAAATTAAAAAAATATTTTTAAGAATTTCTGAAGGCGGGAAAAAATCGGGGAATTGTAGAAAAGGTCGGATTGTTTCCGTGTTTTGTCGTTTTTCTCATTTAGGGGCCGTAATGTACGAAAAGTGGCCTTATATGCACGTTTAATAGGGATTTTGGAGTTAGGGAGGCGGTGAGTTCCGCCCCGGAACAGGGTATTTTGCTCTTGATTTTGGCGTATTGTGTCGATCGCGTTAATAGAGGGTGCCGAAAGTTACGGATTGTAATCAAATTTGGAAATATTGCTATCGAAGCGAAATTTTTCGTTCGGTTTTTTCAGGTCGGTTTTCGCGATTTTTTCAGGCCGGGAGCCGACCGATTTTCGAGCCTCTTTTTAAGGACTTCGGATCTCCCTTCCGACAGATTTCCGACATCTGTTTCCGATACTTTTTGGGGTGTGTGTTTTTGGGGTGCATTTTCGCTTTCCGACGCACCCCGGGCAGCGGAAGGGCGGATCTCAACGGATCAATCCGGCTTCGTAATAGATGACGATCTGTTCGATCATACGGTCTTCGCCCTCCTTGTCGTACTGGGATTTGAGGTCCTGGCCGAATATTTTGGAGATTCCCTGCCAGAATCCGGCGACGAATCCGCCGCGGAACTCCTTGAGGACTTCGTAGGCGGTATATTCGGTTTCGCGGTCGATGAGTTTGAGCAGGACGCGGCCTTCGGTTCGGGTCATGCGTTTTGCGACGGGGGTGTACTCCTCCTTGATTTCGTGATAGACCTGTTTGATGTACTCTTTCTGGGCCTTTTTGGTTGGGAGCCGACAGAGTTCCTCCTCCATGACCGCCATTTTTGCGCGGGCGATTTTGGCGATGGGGTATACCTTTTTCACGGCATTGACGAGTCGTTGGTAACGCCTCAGGTCGACGGGTCGGCTGAAGACATAGACGGGGAGAACATGGACCAGGGGGATTGAATCTCCGTTCTGGACCTCCCATTCCTGGTGCCAGAATCCGCGGCCGCCCTGAGCCGACACTTCGGAGCGTGCGGCACAGAGTGCGAGCAGGAGGAGTATCCACTTTTTCACGAGCGATTAATTTTTCGTATTTTTGTCCCCGGATCCGGAACAAATATAGTGATTCCGGAATCAAACGAAGAACAAAAAGGGAATATTATGTTGGAAAAAGGAGTTTCGGCGAGCTGCACCACGACGGTGACAGCGGAGAATACGGCAGCGGCGATGGGTTCGGGCGACCTGTCGGTTTTTGCGACGCCGGCGATGGTTGCCCTGATGGAACATGCGGCTTTGGAGGCTGTGGCTGCGGAGTTGCCGGAGGGTTCGACGACGGTGGGAGCCGAGTTGAACGTCACGCATCTGAAGCCTTCGGGTTTGGGTACGGAGATTACGGCGACGGCGGTTCTGACGGCCGTTGAGGGTCGGAAACTGACCTTCAACGTGGGGGCCCGGGATGCCGGTGGGATGATCGGCGAGGGCACCCATGTGCGCTACATCGTGGATCGGGCGAAGTTTTTGGCGAAACTGGGCTGATTGTCGGTGGACTGATCGGTGAAGGTACCCACGCGCGTTACATCGTGGATCGGGCGAAGTTTTTGGCGAAACTGGGCTGATTGCGGTGGGCTGTCGGGGCGGGGCTCCGCAGTCGGGTGAAAAGGGCTTTGGTGCGCGGTTTTTTTGGGAAGCGGGGTTTGGATTTGTAGAATTTTCATTATCTTTGTCCCGCTTTCGAGCATGAGTTTGAGCTGTGGTGTAATGGTAACACAGCAGATTTTGGTTCTGTCGTTCTGGGTTCGAATCCCGGCAGCTCAACGGTACCGCACTGACAATCAGTGCGGTATATTTTTTTGTTGTATCATTGTTTACCTAATTTGCGTCACCGGGCGGCTTCCGGCAAAAAAAGAGATGGCCTCCTATCGGGGGATCATCTCTTTTCGCATCTTCCGGGAAGCCTATTTTTTGGTTTCGGCGTGTTTGCGCCGGGAGATCAGGGCCGCGATCCACAGCAGGAGGATGGCTCCGATCACGGCTGTTGCGAGACTTCCGAGGGTTCCGACGGGAATCCATCCGATCAGCGAGAGGACCCATCCGCCGAGGATTCCGCCGAGAATTCCGACGATCAGGTTGACGAGGAGTCCTGCGCCGCTGCCTTTTACGATGAGGTTGGCGAGCCATCCGGCTGCCAGTCCGATGAGGAGATACCAAAGAAAATACATCGTTCTTGTTGTTTTTGATTTCGGATGCGAACGGTGCAAAATTCATTCCGAAGTGTGCCGGGGCTCGGGACCGGACTTTTCGGGACCGGACTTTTCGGGACTGGATTTTTCGGGACTGGATTTTTGGAGGCCGGGCTTTTCGGGACCGTTTCTCAGAGACTGCTTTTCAGGGCTCGGGCCAGCTGGTCGGGGCAGGAGGTGCCTTTTCCGTGGCAGTCGATTCCTTCGAGGCGTGCGATAGCCTCTTCGACCTTCATGCCGCGCACGAGGGCGGCCACGCCCTGCGTATTTCCGTGACAGCCGCCCGTGAATGCGACTTTGCGGATGATTCCGTCTTCGATGTCGATATCGATCTGCCGGGAGCAGGTTCCCTGACAGTGGTGGGTTATTTTCTGCAGCATTTTGTTTTTCGGGTTTGTTTCGGGGTGCAAATATACGAAAGCGAATTGTTTCGGCAATCGGATAAAATCGCTATCTTTGTCGTTGCGAACAAAAAAATCTTTTAGGCATTATGAAAATCATGGGAATTGCGGCTGCGGCGCTGCTTTTTACGGCGTGCTGCAGCCAACCGGAATCGGCGGTGCGTCTGTTCGATGCGCAGGCCTTCACGGCGACGGTGGAGGGGAAACCGGTCACGCTCTACACGCTTCGGAACGGTGATCTGACGATGCAGGTCACGAATTTCGGGGCTCGTGTTGTTTCGCTCTGGACGCCGGACCGGAACGGTGTGGCGGAGGATGTGGTTCTGGGCTACGAGACGATCGACCGTTACCTGAACAACGGGGGCGAGCGTTTTCTGGGGGCGGCCTTGGGTCGTTATGCCAACCGCATCGCGGGCGGTCACTTCACGCTGGACGGCAAGGAGTACACGCTTCCGCAGAACGACAACGGTCAGACGCTGCACGGCGGTCTGAAGGGCTTCGACAGCGTGGTTTGGGACGTGGAGTCGGCCACCGACACGACGATCGTTTTCCGTTACCGTTCGGCCGACGGCGAGGAGGGTTTCCCGGGGAACCTGGACGTTACGATGACCTACACGCTGACTCCGGCGAACGAGTTCCGCATCGACTACCGTGCGGAGACGGATGCACCGACGGTGGTGAATCTGTCGCACCACTCGTTCTTCAACCTGAAGGGCGAGGGGAACGGCACGATCCTCGACAACGAGCTGTGGATCAAGGCGGATTCGACGACTCCGGTCGACGGGTTCCTGATTCCGACGGGCGAGCTGGCTCCGGTGGAGGGCACGCCGTTCGATTTCCGGCAGCCGATGGTGATCGGGGCTCGGATCGAGAGCGACAACGAGCAGTTGAAGAACGGCCACGGCTACGACCACAACTGGGTGCTGAGCCGTGAGGGCGAGGGTGTGGAGTTGATAGCTTCGCTTTACGAGCCGACGACGGGCCGTGTGATGGAGGTGCTGACCGACCAGCCGGGACTTCAGTTCTACAGCGGGAACTTCTTCAACGGCAAGAGCATCGGCAAGTACGGACGTCCGCAGTCCTACCGGGAGTCGGTAGCGCTGGAAACGCAGCACTTCCCCGACAGTCCGAACCACGAGAACTTCCCGACTACGCGGTTGAATCCGGGCGAGACCTATACGCATACGTGTATCTACCGCTTCTCGGCGCGTTGATTGCTGCCGGGCGGGACGAAAAAAGAGCTGCAGGATTCCTGCAGCTCTTTTTGTACGTGGTATTTTCGTGGTTTTGGTGCGATCCGTTTTCCGGATGGTTCCGCCTGCCGTTTTCCGGATGGCCGCCTCCTGTTTTCGGAAGCCTCCCCGTTACCCGGCTGCCAGCTGTTTTCCGGATGTTTTCGTTCCGTGTCTTGGTCGGTTCCGGCCTTGTTCCCGGCGGGCCGCCTCCTGTTTTCGGATGCCACTCCCGTTTCCCGGGTGCTTCCACCTCCCGCTTTCCGGTTGGTTCCGCCTGCCGTTTTCCGGATGGCCGCCTCTTGTTTTCGGATGCCCGCCCCGTTATCCGACCGCCTCGGATCGCTCCTTTCGACGATTGACTACTGGCGCTGGAGATCCGAGTTGTCGGCCACGACCATGTTCTTGTCGATGCGGAGGGTGACGTTGCTGTCGACCTCGATGAGCAGCGAATTCTCCTTGACCTCCTTGACGACGCCGTAGATACCTCCGGCGGTGATGATCTTGTCACCCTTTTTGAGTCCGTCGCGGAAGGCCTGCATCTGCTTGCGGCGCTTGGCCTCGGGGCGCCACATGAAGAGCCAGAGGACGAGCACCATCAAGGCGATCATGATGATGAAACTGTACTGCTGCATGAAACCCGGCTGGGGTTCTGTGGGAGCAGCCTGAGCAACTTGAAGGAAATTGATCATAATGTTTATTCTGTTTTTGGTAAAAAATTCGGGTATTTGGAAAAGTTAACGCGACAAAGATAGGAAATATTGTCGAAAAAACAAGGATTTAATCGACATCGGCCTCGATGAGGAGCCGCAGGGGCTTGGGGGCTCCGGCGAGGATCAGGTCGAGGTTCTTGAGTTGCCAGCCGTATTCGCCGCGGGAGTCGAAGGTGATCTCCAGTTTTCGGGTTTCGCCCGGTGCAAGGGGCTGTTTGTCAACATCGAGCGACGTGCATCCGCAACTGCGCTGCACGGAGAGGATGACGACGGGTTTTGCGGAAGCGTTCTCGATCCAGACCCGTTGGACGGCAATCTCCCCGGAGCCGAGGTGTCCGAAGCGGACGGTATCCGTTCCTCCGTGGCGGATTGTCGAGTCCGTGATGGCGATGATCCGGCCTTTTGGGGCGGTGGATTCGACGGGCCGGGGGGCACGGCCTCCGCAGGCCGTCAGGAGTGCAAGAAACACTCCCGCAAGGCTTCCGGGGGTGATGAATCGGCAGAGTCGGCGTCGGGACATCGGGACCGGAGTCAGATAAGTCCGCGCCCGGCCTTTTTGATGCGGCCCTCTTCGGTGAGCGAGGCGACGATCTTGTCCAGCACGCCGTTGATGAAGGTGCTGCTGCCGGGGGTGGAGTAGTATTTCGAGATCTCGATCCACTCGTCGAGTGTGACCTTCACGGGAATCGAGGGGAAGGAGGTCAGTTCGGCCATGGCGGTCCCGATGATGAGGTTGTCCATGAAGACGATGCGCTCGACGTCCCAGTTTGCGGTGAATTTCTCGATATAGTCCTGATAGTCGTTGTAGTTGACGAGGGCCTTTTCGAAGAGCGTCTTGACGAATTCGGGGTCCTCTTCGCTCTTGAACTTGGCGGGGACGCGGAGTTCGGTGTGCGAGGCGCGGAGACCGGAGAGGGTCCTCAGGATCATCATGATGATGTAGGGGAGGTCGTCGGTCCAGAGTATGGAGATCTCTTCGAGGGCGTCGTCCAGGGCATCGCAGTTCTGAATCTCCTTGAAGAAGGTCTCCACGAGTTGTTTGTCCTCGTCGAAGGATCGTTCTTCGCGGCGCATGTACTCCTTGTAGTAATCGCTGTCGAGGAGTTGCGTGTAGAGGGTGCGGATCAGTTCGGGATATCGTTGCCATCCGAGTTTTCGGGCGGCGATGCGGTCGTTGACGGCATCGGAGTTTGCGATGATGCGGATGACGGCGTTGTCGACGAATTTGGTGTTGGGGTTGAGGTCCTCGAATGTTGGCAGTTTTTTCTGTTTGGCGAGTTCCTGGCGCTGTTCGGCGTATCGGGCGACCTCGACGGGGAGTGTAATGATCTGGAAATAGAGGTCGTAGGCCTTGTCCACGGAGGCCATCAGGTTTTTTTCCGAAGCCATCATGTTGTCGGCCCCGGCCTTGATGTGTGCGAAGAGGGCTTTGATGACCTTGATGCGGAGTAATCTTCTGCTCAACATAGTTAGAACGATTTTTCGGGCGCAAAGGTAGTGAAAAGGGAATAAAAAATGAAAAAAAGGGGAATTAAAAATTGCGGGATTTGCCGGGAAGTTTTTTCGGTGGCGGGAAAGGGATGATTTTGGGGTTTTGGGTATCGATCTTCGCGTTAAAATTTCTAATTTTGCAACCGTATGGAACAACAGACGGAAAAACAGGGTTTCGACGTGATTGTCGTCGGGGCCGGGGCAGCGGGTCTGATGGCTGCCGGGACGGCGGCCCGTCAGGGACGCCGGGTCCTGCTGCTGGAAAAGATGGAGAAATCGGGCCGGAAGGTCCGCATTACGGGCAAGGGCCGCTGCAACGTGACGAATGCGCGGCCTGCGGAGGAGTTCGGCGCGCAGGTTCGCACCAACGCGGCGTTCTTTGCTCCGGCCTTTGCGGGGTTCGACAACCGGGCGACGATGCGTTTTTTCGAGCGGCAGGGCGTGAAACTGGAGGTCGAACGCGGGGATCGGGTCTTCCCGAAGAGCGGCAAGGCGTGGGACATCGCCAACGCGCTGCTGGAGTACTGCGTGGAGAACGGCGTTGAGATCCGCTACGATACGCGCGTGACGGGGATCCTGACCCTCGGGGGCCGGGTTTTCGGCGTGAAATACATCAACAAGCGGGGCTTCGAGCGCAAGGAGGAGTGCCCGGCGGTGATTCTGGCCACGGGCGGGGTTTCGTACCCGGCGACGGGCTCGACGGGCGACGGCTATGCGTTTGCCGCCGACCTGGGGCATACGATCGAACCGCTGCGTCCGTCGCTGACTCCGCTGGTGACGTCGCACCCGCAGGTCCGCTACCTGCACAAACTGCTGCTGCGCAACATCCGGGCGACACTCTATATCGATAACGAGCCGGTTCGCGAGGAGTTCGGCGAGCTGGGCTTCTCGGAGCGGGGGATCGAGGGCGCCGTGGCGCTGCGCATGAGCCGCGACGCGGTGGATGCGCTGATCGACAATCGGCGGGTGAAACTGGTCGTGGACCTGAAACCGGCCCTGAGCGAAGAGGTCCTGCGGGAGCGCATCGCCCGGGAGCGGGCGGAGCTGGCCCCGACGGAGTTTTTCGGGGAGCTGCTGCGCAAGCTGGTTCCGCAGCCGCTGGTGATGCCCTTGGCTCACGAGATCGACGTCCACTCGAAGACCTACCAGTCGAAGATCACCGACGAGCAGATTACGCGGCTGATCCGCACGCTCAAGGGGCTGACTTTCCCCATTACGGACTATGCTCCGTTCGAATATGCCGTAACGACGGCCGGGGGCGTTCGCTGCGACGAAGTGAACCCCGAGACGATGGAGTCGCTGAAGGTCGCGGGGCTCTACCTGGCGGGGGAGGTGCTGGACCTCGACGCCAATACGGGGGGCTATAACCTCCAGATTGCCTTCTCGACGGGGCGCCTGGCGGGACAACTGAAAAAGAACAGGGAATAGATCATGAAACTCTCCGGACACCGCTTGTCGCTGCACCTTCCGCGCCGGGTTGCGGAGTTGCAGAACCGCCTCTCCCGGGCACGCTATTTCCGGGGCCACGGGGTGCATTCGCCGTTTGTCTACGATATTGTTCGGGAGGTTTTCATGCGCCGTGATCTGCTTCCGGGGGATCGCGGGCTTTACGGGGCGCTGCTTGCGGCGGGAGTTCCGCACCGTCGGGCGGTACAGTTGCAGAATCTGGCGATCCATTGCGGCTATGCGACCTTCGGCCTGAATCGCGCGGATGCGGATCTGTGCATCGCCACGCGCGACCTTCCGCGTGCGGAGACGCTGTCGCTGGTGCGAGCGGCCGCGGAAGGGGGGCATACGGTGGCTTTGCTGTCGCCCTACGACGGGCGCGAGCGTCAGGCGCTGTGCGCGCAGATCGTGGCGGGACACCGCTCGACGACAGTCGACAACCGGGCCTACCTGCTGATATTCAACAACCATTTACCAAAACAACACTTCCGGATATGAAGGTATATACGAAGACGGGTGACGGGGGCGAGACCTCGTTGATCGGGGGCTCGCGGGTCCCGAAGACGGACGAACGGGTCGAGGCCTACGGCACGGTGGATGAACTGGGGGCCTTCACGGCGCTGCTGACGGACCACTTGCGCGATGATGCAACGTTGTCGGAGACGGTCGACGACCTGAACCGCATTCAATCTCGGCTGATGACGGTCGAGGCGCTGCTGGCGGCCGACGAACGGGGCCGGGAGAGATTGACGCCGCTCTCGGCGGAGACGATTTCGTGGCTGGAGGGTCGGATCGACGCCCTGCAGGCGACGCTTCCTGCGATCGACAAGTTCACGATTCCGGGGGGTCATCCGGCTGTTTCGCTGAGCCACGTCTGCCGGACGGTCTGTCGGCGTGCGGAACGGGCCGCGCTGCGGGCGAATGCGGCCTATGGCACGGATGCGACGGCCCTGGTTTGGTTGAACCGGCTGTCGGATTATTTTTACGTTTTGGGGCGGATGCTGACGCAGCACTTCGGTGTGACGGAGACGCTGTGGATCCCCTGACCTGAGCGGCGTGCGGCTGTGAGACCGGCGGGAGCGGCCCGCAAAAGGCCGCTCCTGCCGGTCCCTGTTTTCCGGATCCTCGTTTACTCTTCAATCCGTAAGCTCGATTTTCCGGTCCTTGTCTCTGCTTGGGTGTATGCCTGCGTTCTTCGGTGCGGGGAGCCCCCTGGAGCAAGATAGGGAGCGTAAGGACCGCAAGTGATTACAGCCGCTATGTGGAGATTCCGGGCCGTCATCCGCCGGTGAGTGTCATCGATTTTTCCGAGGATCCTCCGGTTCGTCAGGATCTGGACAATTTCGGTGAAAAAAGAGTCGATTTTTTCGAATATGATTGTATCTTTGAGGGTTAAAAGAGCCGTCAAGTCATGAAAACCAATCGGGAAGAGATTCTGCAAAATGCCTTGCAACTCTTCATGTCGATGAACTACGAGGGAGTCAGCCTGCAAATGATCGCCCACAGCGTCGGGCTGACCAAAACCGGGATCTTCAACTATTATCCCACCAAGCTCGATCTGTTCATCGCTGTTGCCGACCGCTATCTCTTCCATCTTCAGGACCCTGCGAACAAGTTTGCCCCGTCGGACGGGTCGTTGCGCGATTTCATCGACAAATACGTCGAGGGTGTGGAGCATACCATGGCCGAGATCGTGCGGCTGGGCAACATCCAGCGGGAGAAGATGCCCGGAGAGTTGGCCAATGCCGGTTACTTTCACCTCTTCCAGCAGGTGCTTTTCTACTATCCCGACGGCAAGCGCAAGCTCCACGAATGGATGGAAAAGGAGTATCAGCTCTGGTGTGACACCATTCGGGGGGGGGTCGAGCGCGGCGAACTGCGCAAAGACACCGACATACTGGAAGCCGCCGCTCTGTTCCGGCAGGTTTTTATCGGACTGGCTTACCAAATGTCCTTCTCCGACGGCCTCGACGTCGGGATTCTCCGCCACCGATTCCTATATATATACGAGTTGCTGAAGCGCTGAGAAAGCTCTCCGAGGTTATTTTTCAAGATTTGGAGCAAAAATATGACCGAGCGGTCATATTTTTGCTTTTTTATGCTATCTTTGCCTTCATGAAAAACTGACCAATCGGTAACTTTTATGGAGAACAAACCTTTCGAACGCATCCAAAGGAGTTTCAACTACACTCCTGCGAGCATCTTCACGAACCAATGGTCGAACCTGGCCTTCGGTGTGGGGATGATTGTCATTCCGGCCCTCTTTCCTTTCGGCCTTCGCATCCGGCACCTGCGGATCTTGTCACCGGCGGTTTTCTCGACGATTCTGATTGTGGGCGGCGTGCTGCTGCTTTTCTTCACCTGGCGGAGCATACGCAACGCCCGGGCGCTGAAAGCCGCAGGAGGAAAGATCACCGTCGACGGCACGCGCGTCACCTATCCCGAAGTCGAGAAGGGGAAGGTCGAATACCGCTCGTTCCTTACCACCGACATCGAATATGTGAAGGACGACGAGGAGGAGCATCAGTGCAAGGTCAAGACCCCGGACAATTACATCATCTTCGAGTCCAAATATTTCGATTCGTGGGAGGAGTTCGAAGCCTTCCGTTCGCTTTTGGGATAAAAAACAATAAACAAAAAACATACGGATATGATGATCAAACTGACGAAAATTGCCGTGGCGATTGTTGTCGCCGCCTTGACGCTTACGGCCTGCGGCTCGGGCGAAACCTTCCCGATGGCCTCCGCCGAGGGACTTGCCAAAATCAGGGAGCTTGTTGCGGAGCATGTGGACACTTCGAAATATAAGATCTACGAGGTGGAGTGGCGCGAGGACAACCGCGACCGCAAACTGGAAAACATCCTCACGGAGATCGACGTCTACTACCTCGACGCCGACGACCATGGCTACCACCTCGCGTTCCAACTCACGAACGGGAAGTTCACGACCGACGGCCCGGAGCAGAACGACCGTCAGACCAACTCCTACGCATGTTCGACGCCGCTCAGCTTCGATGCCATCGATTTCGACTACCTCCAGAAGATCGGCGAAGCGGCGGATGCGCTGGTGATGTCCGATGAGGAGGGTAAGAAACTGACGTTGAAGTCGGCCGGGATGTTCCGTTTCCGGGTCTGGCCGGTGTCGCTGAGCGACGTCGACCGCTGGAACCGCAGCGAGGAGTTCCGCGCGGAGTCGCAGCAGCTGCAGGTGCAGTTCGAGCTGAACTACGTCGATGAGAGCGAGTCGCCCGAATACCAGGGCCGCTTCACCGTGACGAATTACTACACCGTCGCTTTTACGGCCGACGCTGCGGGCGAGGTTGCCATCGACGATTAGCGGAGAGACGATGGGACTGCTGGGCGGCACCCCGCCGACTGCGGGAGCGGACTCCGAACGGCTCTTTGCCGCCGGAGTCACCTACATCTGCTGCGGAGCGTGGCCCCTGGCCTGCGACTGCTTCGCGCGTTGTGCGCGCGGGGATGCCCCGACGCGCTACAATCTGGCCTTGTGCTGCTTCCATGTGGGATGGTATGAAGAGAGCCACCGACTGCTCGCAGAGGCCGAACGGCTGCTGGACATCAAGCCCGGCGAAGGCTCCTGCCCGGGAATCCCGTCCGCAACGTCGCGACAACTTCCCGAGCTCTTCCGCCGCTGGGAGGCCGCCAGCGAATTGCCCCGCAGCCCGCTGCTGCCCGAGACGCCGCGCGACGATGCCCTCACGCTGATCCTCCGCCTGCGGGCCGAGGCCGCCTTCCGGCTGGGCCGCTGCGAGGAGGTGCGCACGATTGCCGCCCGCCTCGGGCACCGATACAAACACCTTGAAAACCTGCTCAAACCAATCGACCGATGACACCGCTCCGGGAACTCTACGACCTTTATTACTATCCAACCCCCGCGAAGGAGGAGCGCCGACACGAACTTCTCCTGGAAATTCCGACCGACGCACGCGACGAGGAGAACTACGGCCGCACGTCGCTGCATATCGTGGCGGAATTTGCCGACTGCGAGGCGATTGCTTCGCTGCTCGACCGCGGGGCCGGGGTAAACGACCGCGACGAAGAGGGACACACGCCGCTCTTCCGCCTGGCCTCGCGCCGCAGCAGGGTGGCAGCCCTGGAAGAACGGATCGCCACGGCGGCACGGCTGCTGCTGGATCGCGGCGCGAACCTTCCGCGCTCGGCACGCGGCACGACGGCGCTGATCGAGGCCGTGCAAAACCGCCACCACGCGATGGCCGCCGTGCTGATCGACTCCGGACAGCGCATCGACGCTGCGAACAGCTACGGCGACAACGCCCTGCACATCCTCTGCCGCCGCGCCGCCGATACCGCAAGGGAGATCGCCAGCAAGGAGCGTTTTATCGCCAGTTTCGGCGAGCGGTGGGTCTCCGAGAAACAGCAGCGGGAGGCCCGCGAGGAGTTGGAGGAGCTTCAGGCGGAACAGATGCGCTGTTACGCCACGGCGGCGCTGTTGCTCCACAGCGGGCAGATCGACCCCGACGAGAAGAACTCGGCCGGACGGCGTGCGTTCGACCTGGCCATGGAGGGCGGCGCCAAGTGGGTGGGCGCCCTGCTTTCGGGCGAGGATTCGTTTGATGAACTCACGCTGGAGACCGGCGGGATGAACCTCTTCCAGGCGCTGCGCAAAAAGGACCGGAAAGCGCTGGAAGCATTGCTGCAGGCGGGTGTCGATCCCGACACGGAGTGCGACGACCGTGAGATGAACGACTGGACGGGCAAGACGCCGCTGGTCTGTGCTTTGGAGTGGGACGAGACCGAAATCGCGGCGATGCTGCTGCGGGCCGGGGCCGATCCTGACCGTCGGACCTCGAAGGGCGTGGCTCCCTTTGCCGTCTGGATCGAGCGGGGCTGTCGCACCTCGGACGGCATGGAGCGCTATGCGCCGCTCATGGAGCTCTTCGAGCAGCGGGCGTGGCACCCCGATGCCCCACAGACGGGAAAAGGCGAACGGGCTCTTATGCTGGCGTGCCAGCACGATGACTACGAATTGGCCATCTGGACTTTGCGGCGCCTGTTGAAACAAAAGGTCGAGGTAAATGCCCGCGATGCGATGGGTCGCACGGCCCTGATGCACCTGCTGGGCCCG
>CALUMM010000012.1 GCA_944321755.1 uncultured Alistipes sp. | reverse complement strand
GGTGCGTCGGCGCAGACCTCCGATACGACCGCGGTCCTGAAGACCCTGCGGATTCGGGAAGTGGGGGTCACGGGGAGCCAGACGGCTCCCACGCGCAACGCCCAGTCGCATACTCCGCTTTTCGATCGAAAGGCTCAGGCCTCGGCGCCTGTTCAGACGCTGGAATCTGCCCTGCGCCTCACGCCTTCGGTCGATGTCCGCGAACGCGGGGGAAGGGGAGCGCAGGCCGACATCTACATCCGCGGCGGCTCATTCGACCAAACCATGATTCTGCTCAACGGCATCGACTTCACGGATGCCCGCACGGGACACCAGTCCCATTCGCTGCCGGTCGATCTCGACTGCATCTCTTCCGTCGAGCTCATCGACGGTGTTCCGGGCGTGGGGGCCTACGCCGGGGCGGTGAACATCCGCACGGCGCCCCTGCGCCCGACCTATGTCCGCTTCGAGGGCTCGGGCGGCCAGTACGGCTACGGCTCGGCGAACCTCTCGGGCGCGGTGACATCGGGCCGCTTCTCGGTGCTGGGCGCGGCGTCGTACCGGCGCAGCGACGGCTACCGGCACAACACCGATTTTTCGAACTGGAACGCCTTCGTGCGTGCGACCTGCGACGGCGGCCGGGCGGGTTTCTTCGACTTCCAGGCCGGGTGGCAGGACCGTGCGTTCGGCTCGAACGGCTTCTATGCGGCCTATAACCCCGACCAGTGGGAGCATACGGGCACAGCCTTGACGTCGCTGCGCTGGACGAAGCGGGTGGAGCGCTTCTCGCTGGGTGCGGCGGCGAGCTACCGCTGGAACCGCGACCGCTACGACTGGAAGCGCGGCACGGCGCTCAACCGCCACCGGACGGACAATGCCGGGGCGAAGCTGTGGGCCGACTGCGACTGGCGGTGGGGCACGACGACCGTGGGGGGCGACTGGGCCTTCAACCACCTGTACAGCACGAATCTCGGCGAACCGCTCCCGAAGCCGCACGGCGACTACACCCGTGCCAAGGCGCGCCATACGGGGAACGTGTGGCTGCGGCACGCGCGGAGCTGGCGGCAGTTCGATGTGGCGTTGTCGGGCGGTGTGAGCCTGACGCCCTACGGGACTTCGGCGCTGTGGAGCTTTTCGGCGGGGTATGTGCCGACGGAGGGGCTGCGGATCGAGGCCGGGGCGTGGCAGTCGATGCGGCTGCCGACCTTCACCGACCTCTACTACAGCTCTCCGGCGCAGATCAACAACCTCGACCTGACGCCGGAACGCGCTGTCACATACCGCCTCGGCACGAGTTATCTGAAGCGTTGCTGGAACCTCTCGGGACAACTCTACTACCGCCTCGGGCGCGACATCATCGACTGGGTCTGGTACGAGGATTCGGACGAGAGCCCTGCCGCCTGGCGCGGGAAGTGGCACTCCGAACAGTCGAGCCGCCTCAATACCTTCGGGGCCGAGATTTCGGGCGGTTACGCCGTCGCGGAAGGGTTCCTGCGGCGCGTGACACTCTCTTACGGCTACATCACCAACGACCGTCGCTCGGACCTCATCGCCAGGAGCGCCATGGACTTCATGCGCCACAAGGCGGCCCTTTCCGTCGGGGTGCATTTCCTGCGGCGGATGTCGCTGACGCTCACCGGATCGGTTTACGACCGCAACGGCAGCTACACGGCCTATCCCGTCACGGGGAACTCGACGATCACCGAGGTGCGCGATTATAAACCCTATTTCCTGCTGGACGGACGTCTCGCGTGGGAGAAGGGGTGGTGCCGCCTCTATGTCGACGCCACGAACCTCACCGACACCCGTTATTGCGACCTCGGGGGCATCCCGCTGCCGGGCATCTGGTGTACGGGCGGCGTGGTGCTGACCTTCGGCAGGTGACCCTACCGGGATGGAGGGACGATGACCGGCCGACCGCTTCGGTGCCGGGTGCGACCTCCTTTCCCGTTTCCGGCTGCAATTCCGGGCCGTCCGAGACAATCGGGCGGCCTTTCTGTTTTTTAGTAAATCCGCGGATTTTGCTATATTGTTTTACGAATTCTCCCGAAAATTTTGTATATTTGAAGCAAAGAACCCCAAATATCCCAACTTATGCAGAATCGTATCGTGGAGTGCGTGCCCAATTTCAGCGAGGGCCGCGACAAGGAGATCATCCGACAAATCGTGTCGGCCATCGAGTCGTCGGGCGGTGTGAAGGTCCTCGACGTGGACCCGGGCGAGGCGACCAACCGCACGGTGGTGACCTTTGTCGGCGATCCCGAATCGGTTGTCGGAGCGGCCTTTGCCGGGGTGAAACGCGCCGCGGAGCTGATCGACATGCGCCGCCACAAGGGGGCGCACCCGCGCATGGGCGCCACGGACGTCCTGCCGCTGATCCCGATTGCGGGAATCACCCTGGAAGAGTGCGCGGCACTGGCCCGCGACCTGGCCAAACGCATCGCCGACGAGTTGCACGTCCCGACCTACTGCTACGAGGCGGCGGCCTTCCGCCCCGAACGGAAGAACCTGGCGGTCTGTCGTGCCGGGGAGTACGAGGCGCTGCCCGAGAAGCTGGCCCGTGCGGAGACGGCTCCCGATTTCGGGGCGCGGCCCTACGACGAAGGGGTGGCTCGCACGGGCGCCACGACCGTCGGGGCGCGGGATTTTCTGATTGCCGTGAACTTCAACCTCAATACGACCTCCACGCGGCGGGCCAACGCCATTGCGTTCGACGTGCGCGAGAAGGGGCGTCCGGTGCGCGAGGGGAATCCCATCACGGGCAAGGTGGTGAAGGATGCCGCGGGCAATCCCGTGATGCAGCCCGGCACCCTGAAGGCCACGAAGGCGATCGGGTGGTTCATCGAGGAGTACGGCATCGCGCAGGTCTCGATGAACATCACGGATATTTCGGTTACGCCGCTGCATGTGGCCTTCGACGAGGTGTGCCGTCGAGCCGATGCGCGGGGCGTGCGCGTCACGGGCACGGAGATCGTGGGGCTGGTCCCGAAACGGGCGCTGGTCGAGGCCGGGAAATACTTCCTGCGCAAGCAGCACCGTTCGGTGGGGATCTCCGAGGAGGAGATCGTGCGGCTGGCCGTGAAGTCGATGGGGCTGGACGACCTGAAACCCTTCAAACCCGAGGAGAAGGTGATCGAATACCTGCTTGAAGCGCAGGTTGAGAAGAAGCGGCTTATCGATATGACCTGCAAGGGGTTTGCCGAGGAGACCGCAAGCGAATCTCCGGCTCCGGGCGGCGGGTCGATCTCGGCCTACATGGGGGCTTTGGGCGCCGCGCTCGGCACGATGGTGGCGAACCTCTCGTCGCACAAGGCGGGGTGGGACGACCGCTGGGAGGAGTTTTCCGACTGGGCCGAAAAGGGGCAGACGGTGATGGCCGAGTTGCTGCACCTCGTGGATGAGGATACCGCGGCCTTCAACCGCATCATGGCGGTCTTCGCCATGCCGAAATCGACCGACGAGGAGCGGGCGGCCCGCAGTGCGGCGTTGCAGGAGGCGACGCTCTACGCCACGGAGGTGCCGCTGCGCACGATGCGGGCGGCGCTGGCGGTCTTCCCGATCGTGCGGGCGATGGCCGAAGAGGGGAATCCCAATTCGGTGTCGGACGCCGGTGTCGGGGCGCTGGCGGCCCGGAGTGCGGTCTTCGGGGCGCGGCTGAACGTACGGATCAATGCTGCCGGGCTGAAGGACCGTGCGAAGGCCGACGTGCTGGTGGCCGAGGCCGACGCCATTGCCGCCGAGGCCGAACGGCTTGAAAGGGAGGTGCTGGAGATCGTCGAGCGGAAAATAGGGTAGTAACCCCCTCTTCGAACACGCTCGAATATTCTCGAAAAAAATACGAAAAACACGAAAAATATGACACGGGAAGAGTTTCAGAACGATATTCGCGCGGGAATTCCGGATCGGCTGCCCGCCGCGAAACCCTATGACAAACAGATCAACCACGCCCCGAAGCGCAAGGAGATCCTCTCGGACGAGGAGAAGGTCCTTGCGCTGAAGAACGCCCTGCGTTACTTCCCGGCCAAACACCACGCCGTGCTGGCCCGGGAGTTTGCCGAGGAGCTGCGCCGCTACGGCCGGATCTACATGTACCGCCTGCGTCCCGACTACGAGATGTATGCGCGTCCGATCGACGAGTACCCGGCGCGGTGCCGTCAGGCCGCGGCCATCATGCTGATGATCCAGAACAACCTCGATCCGCGTGTGGCGCAGCATCCCCATGAGCTGATCACCTACGGCGGAAACGGCGCCGTGTTCCAGAACTGGGCGCAGTATCGGCTGACGATGAAATACCTCTCGGAGATGACCGACCATCAGACGCTCGTGATGTATTCGGGACACCCGCTGGGGTTGTTCCCGTCGCATCCGTGGGCGCCGCGCGTGGTGGTGACCAACGGCATGGTGATTCCCAACTATTCGAAGCCCGACGACTGGGAGCGCATGAACGCCATGGGGGTCTCGCAGTACGGACAGATGACCGCCGGGTCGTACATGTACATCGGTCCGCAGGGCATCGTCCACGGCACGACCATCACGGTGATGAACGCCGCGCGCAAGCGTTTCGCCCCGGGGCAGACGGATGCCCGGGGGATGTTGTTCGTCTCGTCGGGGCTCGGTGGTATGTCGGGGGCCCAGCCCAAGGCGGGCAACATTTCGGGCGTGGTGTCGGTCATCGCCGAGATCAACCCCAAGGCCACGCAGAAGCGTTACGAGCAGGGTTGGGTTGATGAACTGCATGAAGCACTGGATGAACTGATCCCGCGTATCCGGCAGGCCGTCAAGGAGAAAGAGATCGTATCGCTGGCCTATGTGGGCAACGTCGTCGACCTCTGGGAGCGGTTGGCTGCCGAGGAGATTCCGGTCGATCTGGGGTCGGACCAGACCTCGCTCCACAACCCCTGGGCCGGCGGCTACTATCCCGTCGGGCTGAGTTACGAAGCCTCGAACAAGATGATGGCCGAAGAGCCGGTCCGCTTCCGCGAATGCGTGCAGGAGTCGCTGCGCCGCCAGGTCGACGCCATCAACAAACTCGCCGCGCGCGGCATGTACTTCTTTGATTACGGCAACGCCTTCCTGCTCGAAGCCTCGCGCGCCGGGGCCGCCGTCATGGGGCGCGAGGGGCGTTTTCGCTACCCCTCCTACGTCGAGGACATCATGGGACCGATGTTCTTCGACTACGGCTTCGGGCCCTTCCGCTGGGTCTGCACCTCGGGCCGCGAGGAGGACCTTGCCCTGACCGACCAGCTGGCTGCCGAGGTGCTTGAAGAGATCCGCAAGGACGCTCCGGACGACATCCGCGGGCAGCTCGACGACAATATCCACTGGATCCGCGAGGCCGGGCGCAACCACCTGGTCGTCGGGTCGCAGGCCCGGATCCTCTACGCCGACTGCGAGGGTCGCACGAAGATCGCCCTGGCCTTCAACCGCGCCGTGGCTGACGGCCGCCTGTCGGCTCCCGTGGTGCTGGGGCGCGACCACCACGACGTCTCGGGAACCGACTCGCCCTACCGCGAGACGGCCAACATCTACGACGGTTCGAACCGCACGGCCGACATGGCCGTACAGAACGTCATCGGCGATTCGTTCCGCGGCGCCACGTGGGTCTCGATCCACAACGGAGGCGGCGTCGGCTGGGGCGAAGTGATCAACGGCGGCTTCGGCATGGTGGTCGACGGCACGGAGGAGGCTGAGCAGCGGATCCGCGGGATGCTCTTCTGGGATGTCAACAACGGCATTGCGCGCCGCAGTTGGGCCCGCAACGACGGAGCCCGGGCCGCGATTCTCCGCGAGATGGAGCGCACGCCCGACCTGCGGGTGACGATGCCCAATGCCGCGGATGACGAATTGGTGCGCAAGGCTTTGAATCCGAACGAATAACAACGATCATTTGATATGGAACATCACCTTATATCCGCCGAGCGGCTGACCATTGGCCGCGTCCGCGAAATCCTCGAACGCCACCTGCCGATCGCCCTGAGCGACGACGCCAAACGGCGCATCGTCCGCTGCCGCGAATACCTCGACCGCAAGATGGAGAACCCCGACCGTCCGATTTACGGCATCACGACCGGTTTCGGGTCGCTGTGCGATATCTCGATCGGACGCGGGGACCTCGCGCAGCTGCAGCGCAATCTGGTCATGTCCCACGCCTGCGGAACCGGTGAGCGCGTCCCCTCGGAGATCGTGAGGCTGATCCTCCTCTTCAAGATCCAGTCGCTCGCTTACGGACATTCGGGCGTGCAGCTGGCAACGGTCGAACGCCTCGTGGAGTTCTTCAACCGCGGCATCCTGCCCGTCGTCTACCAGCAGGGTTCGCTCGGCGCTTCGGGCGACCTGGCTCCGCTGGCCCACCTGAGTCTGCCGCTGCTGGGGCTCGGCGAGGTCGAATACAAGGGTGAGGTTCGTCCCGCGGGCGAGGTCCTTGACGAATTGGGCTGGCAGCCCATCGAGCTGCAGTCGAAAGCCGGACTGGCACTGCTCAACGGCACGCAGTTCATGAGCGCCTACGGCGTCTGGTCGGTGATCGCCGCACTGCGCCTGAGCGGGTGGGCCGACCGCATCGGCGCCCTCTCGCTCGACGCCTTCGACGGACGCATCGAGCCCTTCTGCGACGAAGTACACCGCGTCCGTCCCCACAAGGGGCAGCGCGAGACCGCACGGGAGATCCGCACACTGCTCGAAGGCAGCGAACTGATCGCCCGTCCGAAGAAGCATGTGCAGGATCCCTATTCGTTCCGCTGCATCCCGCAGGTGCACGGCGCTTCGAAGGATACGATCGACTACGTGGCCGGGGTGCTCGAAACCGAAATCAACTCCCCGACGGACAACCCCACGGTCTTCCCCGAGGAGGATATGGTCGTCTCGGCCGGGAACTTCCACGGCCAGCCCATTGCCCTGGCGATGGATTTCCTGGCCATTGCGCTGGCTGAGCTGGGCAACATCTCCGAACGGCGGACCTATCAGCTGATCTCCGGGGCCCGCGAGTTGCCGAAATTCCTCGTCGCCAATCCGGGGCTGAACAGCGGTTTCATGATCCCGCAGTACACCGCGGCGTCGATCGTCAGCCAGACCAAGGGGTTGTGTATGCCCGCGTCGGTCGACTCGATCCCCTCGTCGCAGGGGCAGGAGGATCATGTCAGCATGGGCTCCAATGCCGCCACGAAGCTCTGGCGCGTGGTCGGCAACACGGAGCGCGTCCTGGCCATCGAACTCTTCAACGCCGCACAGGCCCTCGAATTCCGCCGCCCGGCCCGCACGTCGCCCGCTCTGGAGCGTCTGGTCGCCGAGTACCGCAAACGGGTCCCCTTTATCGACAACGACCAGGTGATGTATCCCCACATCGCCGCATCGGTCGAATTCCTGCGTGAACAACGATGAAACGGCTGCTGGTTAAAAACATCGGCCGCATCGTCGGCATTCAGCCCGAAGGGCGGCTGCGCGTCTGCGGTGCGGAGATGGACCGTCTGGAGACACTCGATGACGCCTGGCTGCTCGCCGACGGCCCGCGGATCGCCGCATTCGGACGTATGGCGTCGCTCGACGGTGTGACGGCCGACGAGGTGGTCGACGCCGAAGGCGGAATGCTCTTCCCGTCGTTCTGCGATTCGCACACCCATCTGGTCTACGCCGGAAGCCGCGAGCAGGAGTTTCTGGACAAGATTCACGGCCTCTCCTACGAGGAGATTGCCCGTCGTGGCGGCGGGATTCTGAACTCCGCCGACCGGCTGCACGAAACCTCCGAGGAGGAACTCTACCGCCAGGCCATGGAGCGCGTCCGGGAGATCGCGGCGATGGGAACCGGCTGTGTCGAGATCAAAAGCGGTTACGGCCTCTCGACCGAAGACGAGCTGAAGATGCTGCGCGTGATCCGCCGTATTCGCGAGACTGCGCCGCTGGAGGTGCGGGCCACCTTCCTCGGCGCCCATGCCGTTGCACGGGCCTATCGCGGACGGCAGGCGGAATATGTCGATCTGGTCTGCCGCGAGATGATTCCCGCCGTGGCCCGCGAAGGGTTGGCCGATTTCGTCGACGTCTTCTGCGACGAGGGCTTCTTTACGGTCGGGGAGACGCGCCGCATCCTCGACGTGGGGCGGCAATATGGCCTGCGGGCCAAGATTCACGCCGATGAACTGGCCACTTCGGGCGGCGTGGAGGTCGGCGTCGCCTGCGGGGCCCTCTCGGTCGACCACCTCGAACGCGCCGGAGAGCCCCAGATCGAGGCCCTGCGCGGCTCGGAGACGATGCCCACGCTGCTGCCCGGAGCCGCCTTCTTCCTCGGGATGAGCTATCCCCCGGCCCGGGCGATGATCCGCGCGGGGCTGCCCGTGGCGCTGGCTTCGGACTACAACCCCGGTTCGTCACCCTCGGGAAACATGCGCATGGTCGTCTCGCTGGCCTCCATCCGCATGAAAATGACCCCCGCGGAGGCCCTTCATGCCGCTACGCTCAACGGTGCTGCAGCCATGGGGTTGAGTGCCGATTTCGGGAGCATCACCCCCGGGAAGGTCGCCAACTTCTTCATCACGAAGCCCATGCCTTCCGTCGAGTTCTTCTCCTACGCCTACCAGACACCCCTTATCCGGCAGATCTTCCTGCGCGCTGAGAGACCGGTTTTTTAGGAGGGTTTTTGTGGGCGAAGGAACCTTTGAAGGGTTTCCGATCCGGGTCTGCGCTTCCGGCGGTCGTATGCGGATTCACGGTTTGGAAACCTCGTAAGGTTCAGTAGCCCATAGAACCCGGCTCTTAGCCGGGCGGGCACCTTTTGATGTCAAAAGGTGCCACCAAAACCATCCGCAAGTCGCTTTCGCGGGGAATCGAACAAAGCCTGAGCTGAGCGGGTGCAGGAAGATCAAGCCTTTCCAGCCTCCCGCTTCGGGCGCTCGGCCTTTGCCCGATTCATATTCCGCTGCAAGCGAAGTGCGGAACCCTCTTTTTCTCTCAGATATTCCGCATACGACCGTCGAATCGAGGAACTGAATCGAAAACCATGCACCGTTCCTTCGCCCACGAACCCCCTTTTTTAAAGGGACGGCGGAACCTTTGCAGGGGCGTTGGATGAATCCGCATACTGCGATGCCTCGAAAATCGTTATATCTACATGAATAGCGTCCCTTTTGTAAGATGTGCAGTATGAAAATTTTAGTGTGTGTAATGGCGCTTGTCGCGCTCGCAACCGCGGCAAACCCCCAGAATCGGACCATGAAACCATTGAATGACGAAGAAAAACGTGTGATCCTCGATAAGGGTACCGAAGCTCCCTTCTCGGGCCGGTTCTACAACCATAAGGCCCTCGGAACCTATGTGTGCCGACAATGCGGAGCCCCGCTTTACCGATCCTCCGACAAGTTCGATTCCGGGTGCGGATGGCCCAGCTTCGACGACGAAATCCCCGGGGCCGTGAAACGCTCCCTCGATGCCGATGGATACCGCACCGAAATCACCTGTGCCCGCTGCGGCGGACATCTCGGGCACGTATTCATCGGTGAACGGCTGACCCCTAAAAATATCCGCCATTGCGTCAACTCCCTTTCGCTGGATTTCATCCCCGCCGGGACCGCTCCCGAAACCCCGGAGCCCCGGAACGAAAAGGGTGAAAAGGGCGAAAAGGGCGAAAAGGGCGAAAAGGGTGAAAAGGACGAAAAGGGCGAAAAACGAATCGAAACCGATACGGCTATCTTTGCCGGAGGTTGTTTTTGGGGTGTGGAGTACATGCTCTCGAAACTCCCCGGAGTGCGCGACGTCGTGTCCGGGTATATCGGCGGGAAAACCGAAAACCCTACCTATGAGCAGGTTTGCTCCCACCGTACCGGTCATGCCGAGGCCGTGCGTGTGACCTTCGATCCGCAGCAGGTATCCTATGAGGAGTTGGCGCGTCTGTTTTTCGAAATTCACGATCCTACGCAACTCAACCGTCAGGGACCCGATATCGGAGATCAGTACCGTTCCGAAATCTTTTACAACTCCCCCGAGCAGCGCCGCGTCGCCGAGAAACTCATCGCCGAACTTCAGTCCAAAGGTTATCGGGTCGTCACCCGTGTGACCCCGGCTTCGACCTTCTGGCCCGCGGAGGACTACCACCAGAACTATTACGAACGAAAGGGAACGTTGCCCTATTGTCATGTCTACACCCGGCGGTTCTGAACCGCTGCCGGACGACCCTGTCGGGCAGCCTGTCGGACGACACTGTCAGGCGGGCGGAAAAGCGGTTCTCCCCGGATTGGCATACCCCCGGAATACTCCCTCGGGAGAACTCCCGGGAAGAGGGGTGTTGTCGGTGGGTGTACCGCCGGGCGGAAGGATTATCGGCCGAATTGGCGGAGGGTTCGGCACAGCCGCCTGAGCCCCTCGTCCAGCGTGCTTCGCGGACAGGCGATGTTCAGTCGCAGGAACCCTTCGCCCGCCTTGCCGTAGATCGACCCGCTGTTCACCCGCAGATGCCCTTCGTCGAGCAGCCGGGCCGTCAACTCATCCGACGAAAGACCCGTATGGCGGCAGTCGATCCACATCAGATAGGTCCCTTCCAGCGGCAGGACCCGGTACGTGGGAAGCTCCCGTGCCAGATATTCCCGCACGAAGCGGGCATTCTCCGAAAGATAGGCGTTCAGGGCATCGAGCCATTCGCCGCCTCCGGTATAGGCGGCCGTCAGGGCATCGATGGCAAAGGGGCTGATCATTCCCGTCTCGGCAATCTCCAGCGCCCGGGCGATGCGCGACCGGATCCCCGGATCGCCAGCGAAAATGTTGGCCACCTGAAGCCCTGCAAGGTTGAAGGCCTTGCTCGGAGAACAGCAGGTCACGCTCCGTTGTGCGAATTCGTCGGAAAGCGAGGCGAAGGGCGTGTAGCGGAAACCCGGCATCACCAGCTCGCAGTGGATCTCGTCGGCCACGACGAAAACCTCGTGCCGCAGGCAGATCTCCCCGAGACGCCGCAACTCCCCGGCACTCCAGACCCGCCCCGCCGGATTGTGCGGATTGCAGAGCAACAGCACCTTCACGCGCGGATCGGAGACCCGGCGTTCCAGGTCGTCGAAATCGATCCGGTAGGTGTTGTCGTGCAACTGCAGCGGACTCTCTTCGGCCGTGCAACCGGCATTCTCCACCGAAATGAAAAAGTGGTTGTAGACCGGGGTTTGCAGCAGAATCCGGTCGCCCGGACGGGTGAGGGCCCGCAGAATGGCTGCAAGGGCCGGGATGACACCCGTCGTGGGGAGAATCCATTCCCGGGCCGGAGCCCAGCCGTGACGCCGGGAAAACCACTCCCGGATAGAGTCGTAGTAGCTTTGCGGGGGCAGGGCGTAGCCGAAAATGCCATGCCCGACGCGCCGGTCGAGCGCCGCAAGAACGCTCGGGGCCGTGCGGAAATCCATGTCGGCGACCCACATCGGAAGAAGATCCTCCCGCGGATCGTCATCCCATTTCAGCGAGGCGGTGCCCCGGCGCGGGACGGGTTCGTCAAAATCGTAGGGTTTCATCATTCGGTCTTTTGTGTAAAGGTACGAAAAAATCGACATTCCCGCTACTTGCTCGAACGGTAAGCCGTGGGTGTGATGCCCGTGTGCTGTTTGAAATACTTCCCGAAAAACGACTGGTTCGAAAAGTTCAGGTAGTAGGCGATCTCCTGGATGTTCATCGTCGAGTATTTCAGCAGGTTTTTCGCTTCGAGGACCACGTATTCATCGATCCACTCCGTCGCCGTGCGTCCGGTCGTCGTGCGCAGAATCGTGGTCAGGTATTTCGGTGTCAGGTGCAGTTGCTCGGCATAGAACCCTACCGAGCGCTCCTGCATGTAGTGCTTCGACAACTCCTCCAGAAACCGGTTGAAATAGTCGTTTTTCCGATCCCGGACCGCAGCCTTTTCCGCCTGATGCGCCAGGCGCCGGTCGATGATTCGGCAAAACCGGTAGGAGGCGGTACGGAACAGTTGGCGCATGATTTCGATCGAGATCGGGTCTTTGCGATGGCTGCGGCCCTCCTTGAACAACTCTTCGAGCGAATAGTTGACCTCTTCCCACTCCTCCTCGTCCAACGAAAGGCACGGATTCTCCCGAACGGCCATGAACAGGTACAAAAAATGTTTCAGGTCGATGTTCATCCGCTGGATGAACTCCTCTTCGCACAAAACGAAATGCACGGCGGCATCCTTTTCCGATTCCACCTGCACGATCGTTCCCGGGGGACAGACGAACATCGACCGGGGACCGATGACGAAGTGCTTCAGATTCGCAATTGTCGTTACCGAACCTTTGGAACAAAATACGACTCCAAAGGCATTGATGCGCGTCGGAAAGCGAAACAGTTCCAGCGGCGTATCTTCGTTCAGTAGCTCTCGGCGTCCCAGAATGCACCCCTCGTAGTACAGATCATTCGGCTGTGGCGGGTGAATTTTCATCAATGATGCGAGCGAAACGCTCAAAATCTCCTTTTCGTCCATTTTATAGTCTGTTTTCGCCGCAAATATAGGTGTTTTATCTTTGCCTTTTTGTCGAAAAGTACGAAATCGAACCTTTTGGCGAATTCGTCCGACGCGGCGGCCTTTCCCCCCGACGTCGAAAAGGGGATATTTGCACCGGAAAACAAACGGAAATTCGAATCGATATGAAACGTATGCTTTTTGCCGCCGCACTCCTGTTGGGCGGCGGTTGTGCCTCTTCCGGAACCTCTTCCGCACCTTCCGGACCCTTGAGCGTCGGAACCCTTGTCGTCGAACCGCGGGCCGATATCGATGCCGGACGCTATGTCGGGGTCATCGAGGAGACGGAGGCTGCGGCCCTCAGTTTCCCGACTCCCGGGACCATCCTCCGAATGTCGGCCGAAGAGGGTGGCAGGGTCCGTCGCGGCGACCTGATCGCAGAACTCGACCCGACGTCGGCACGCCAAACCTTCGAGGCCGCCGAGGCTGCACTCGGGCAGGCCCGCGATGCCTGCGCACGCCTGCAGCAGCTCCACGATGCCAACAGCCTGCCCGAAATCCAGTGGGTCGAGGCCCAAACCCGCCTCCGGCAGGCCGAATCGGCTTTCGAAATCGCCCGGAAAAACCTCGATAACTGCAAACTCTACGCCCCCTTCTCCGGGGTCGTCGGAACGAAACGGGCGGCGGTCGGTGAAACGGCCATGCCCGGCGTGCCGGTCGTGACCCTTCTGGAAATCGGCTCCGTGAAGGTGCGCTTCTCGGTCCCCGAGCAGGAGATCGCTGCCATAAGCGCCGACAGCCGGGTGACCCTGCGCGTTCCGGCGCTGGGTGATTCGCTCTTCACGGCCGGGCCCATCGAGAAGGGGGCCGTGGCCAATCCCGCCGCACATACCTATGACGTCCGGGCCTCGCTGCCCAACCCCGGGGCGAAACTCCTCCCCGGGATGGTCTGCCACGTGACGGTCGTACCCGCCGGGGCTGTCGAGGAGATTGCCGTACCGGTCCGGGCCGTGCAGCAGGCCGGTGACGGTAGCCGTTTCGTCTGGCGTGTCGAGGGCGATTCGGTCCTCCGCGCCGTGGTCCGCACGGGCCGCTTCGTCGGAAACGAGGTCGTGATCGCCGAAGGCCTCCGCCCCGGGGACCGGATCGTCACGGACGGTGTGCAGAAAATTGGGCAGGGTTCCAAAGTCTCGCTGCAATGAAAGCCTCGAACAACATCATAGCCTGGGCCATGCGGAATTTCCGCATCACCTTCCTGATCATCGGCTGCCTCTTCGCCTTCGGGGTCTATGCCCTGGTGCACATCCCCAAGCAGGAGTTCCCCGAATACACCATCCGCCAGGGCGTTGTCGTCGGGGTCTATCCCGGCGCTACGACCGAGGAGGTCGAAGAGCAGCTCGCAAAGCCCCTTGAACAGTTCCTGATGACCTACAAGGAGGTCAAGCGCCGCAAAACGACCTCCACGTCGCAGAACGGCATGTGTTACGTCATGGTCGAACTGAACGACAACGTCAACAATAAGGACGAGGTCTGGTCGAAGATCAAGCACGGATTGGTCTCCTTCAAGGCGCAGCTGCCTGCCGGGGTTGTCGCCCTGGTGGCCAACGACGATTTCGGGGACACCTCGGCGCTGCTCATCACCCTGGAGTCCGATACGCGCTCCTACCGCGAACTCAAGGAGTACATGGATGAACTGAGCGACCGCCTGCGCCGCATCGAGTCGGTCTCGAACCTCCGCCCCTACGGCGTACAGCAGGAGCAAATCTCGGTCTACATTGACCGCGAGCGGCTGGCCGCCTACGGAATCGGCGAGAAGGTCGTCTCTTCGGCCCTGGCCGCGCAGGGGCTCACTCCGCTGGGCGGTGCGGTGGGCAACGCCGAGACCGAAACCCCGATCCATCTCGCACCGTCGCTCGCCGGGGAACACGAGGTCGCCGAACAGATCGTCTGGAGCGACCCCGACGGCCATGTCCTCCGCGTGAAGGACGTGGCGCGCGTCGTGCGCGAATACGACGACCCGGACAGCTACATCCAAAACAACGGACACCGCTGCGTGCTGCTCTCCATGGAGATGCAGGCCGGGAACAACATCGTCGAATACGGCGAGGAGGTCGACGAGGTGCTGCGGACGTTCGTCGAGGAGGTGCTCCCCGCGGATGTCTCCGTCGAGCGCATCGCCGATCAGGCCAAGGTCGTCGGCGACTCCGTGCACTCGTTCCTGAGGGACCTCTTCGTCTCGATGGCCATCATCATCGTCGTGATGATGCTCCTCTTCCCGTTCCGTTCGGCGCTCGTCGCCGCCATTACCATCCCCGTTTCGACGTTCATCTCCGTCGGGGTGATGTACCTTTTCGGGATACCCCTCAATACGGTGACCCTCGCCGCGCTGATCGTCGTCCTCGGCATGATCGTCGACAACTCGATCGTCGTCATCGACGGATATCTCGACTACCTCGGACGCGGACATTCGCGCTGGTATGCCGCCGTCGAGAGCGCCCGCGAATTCTTCCCCTCGCTGCTGCTGGCTACGGTCTGCATCTGCATGATCTTCTACCCGCTGCTCTTCACCATGACGGGCATGTTCCGCGACTTCCTGAACTTCTTCCCCTGGACCATTACGATCAACCTGATGGTCTCGCTGCTGTTGGCCGTGCTGGTGATTCCCTTCCTGGAGGTGCTCATCATCCCCGCCGTCCAGCCCCGCAGGGAGGGGAAGGTCGCCTTCACGGACCGCGTGCAGAACGCATACCGCCGCGTCCTGGCCTGGACTTTCCGCCACGGATGGCTCACCATCTCGATGGGCGTCGCTTCGGTCATCATCGCCCTGGCCATCGTTCCGCTGCTCAAGTTTCGCATGGTGCCCTTCGCCGACCGCGACCAGTTCGCCGTGGAGATCTACCTCCGGCCCGATGCCCCGCTCGAACGGACCGCTGCAGTGGCCGACTCCGTATACCGGGCCCTGCATGACGACGAGCGCGTGAAGTCCGTCACGTCGTTCGTCGGCTGCTCCTCGCCCCGGTTCCAGATGAGCTACGCCCCGCAGATGGCCGGGAAGAACTACGCCCAGTTCATCGTCAATACCGCGTCGGTCGGTGCCACCGAGGAGATCCTCGACGAATATGCCGATGCCTGGGCCGACCGTTTCCCCGAAGCTTACGTCAAGTTCAAGCAGCTCGATTATCAAAACGTCCCCTCGCTGGAATTCCGCTTCTACGGCGACAACCTCGACTCGCTGCACGTGGTTGCCGAACGCCTGATGGAGCGGATGCGCGAGATGCCCGGTCTGGTGTGGGTACACTCCGACTACGAGGACCCGAGGGCGATTGCCGAAGTGGCGCTCGATCCCGTGACCGCCCCGCAACTGGGTGTCACCCGCGCCCTGACTGCTGCCAACCTGGCCCTCGCAGCCGGAGATGTCGCCGTGGGAAGCATCTGGGAGGGCGATTACAAACTCCCCGTCGTGCTGAAGAACGACACCCGCAACGGCGAACGCTCGCTGTCCGATATCGGCGATACGTATGTCTCGTCGCTCGTCCCGGGGGTGAGCGTCCCCCTGCGGCAGATCGCCACGGTCGAGCCCCGCTGGAGCGAAACGAAAATCATCCACCGAAACGGAATGCGCTGCATCACCGTCTCGGCCGACCTCAAACGCGGGGTGAATGCCATGCGCATGACCTCCCGGATTCAACAGGTCGTCGATCACGAACTGACGATCCCGGCCGGGGTTACGACGGAGGTAGGCGGCGCCCGCGAGTTCGATGCCGAGACGCTCCCGCCCATCATTTACGGATTGAGCATCTCGCTGGTTATCATCTTCTTTTTCATCCTTACGAATTTCCGCAAGTTCGGCATTTCGCTGGTCATCATGGCTGCCATGTCGCTTTGTCTGTTCGGTGCGATAATCGGGTTGTGGATCGCCGACTTTACCATCGGGCTGACCTCCGTGATGGGATTTATCACGCTGCTCGGCATGATCGTGCGCAACGTCATCCTCATGTATCAGCACGCCGAGGACAAACGCAAGGTCTGCCACTGGTCGGCACGCCTGGCCGCCTACGACGCCGGGAAACGGCGCATGGTCCCCATCTTCCTCACTACGGCAACGACCGCCGTGGGGGTTGTGCCCATGATGCTCGGCGGCAGCACCTTCTGGGCGCCGGTCGGCGTGACGATCTTCGCCGGAGGCATCGGGTCGCTGATCCTCGTGGTGACGATTCTTCCGGTTCTCTATTCCAAAATCTACAAGTGATGAAAGCTACCTTTCTATATCTCTTCCTTTGGGCGGGACTTCTCTCCGCTCTTCCGGCCGGGGCGCAGGGCCTCAGCCTCGAAGCGTGCCGCGAGGCTGCCGCGGAGCACAACCGCACGCTGCAAAACAGCCGCTTCGAACTGGAAGCCGCACTCCAGACCCGGCGTGAGTCCTTCACGAACTACTTCCCGCAGATCTCCGCCTCGGGCGGCGTGTTCCAGGCCCAACACGGGCTGGTGCAGGCCGATTTCGGGGTGACGGTACCCCAGATGGGGACGATGAATCTCCCGATCTCGATGGTCAAGCGCGGCGCGTTCGGCAGCATCACGGCCGTGCAGCCCGTGTTCGCAGGGCTGAAGATCGTCAATGGCAACAAACTGGCCCGGTTGGGCGAAGAGGTCGGGCAGCTCCAGGTGCGGAAAACCGAAGCCGAAGTCCGCGAACAGACCGATACCTATTTCTGGCAGATCGTCTCGCTGAAGGAGAACCTCTCGACGCTCGATGCCGTCGAGCGGCAGTTGGATGAGATTCACCGTCAGGTCGAACTCTCGGTCAAGGCGGGGCTCGTGACGGCGAACGACCTGCTGCGGGTCGAGTTGCGGCGTCAGGAGATCGCTTCCGACCGCCTGAAGGTCGAAAACGGCCTGAAGGTCTCGAAACTTCTCCTGGCCCAGCATATCGGCGCCGACTGGCACGGTTTCGACATCGAGGCGCCCGCGCTGGCCGAACCCGAGGCGCCGGAGCGTTTCTACGTCCCGGTGGAGGAGGCCCTCGACCGCAGGGCCGAGTACCTGCTGGCCGAAAAGAACGTCGAGGCTCAGAAGTACCAGAAACGCATGGAGCGTGGTAAACGCCTGCCGACGGTCGGCGTCGGGGCCGGGTATCTCTACTACAACATGATGGAGAAGGATGTCGATGACGGGATGGTTTTTGCGCAGGTGTCGGTGCCGATCTCCGAGTGGTGGGGCGGGGCCCACGCCCTGAAGAAGGCCCGCATCCGCGAGCAACAGGCCGAGAACGACCGCCTGCAGGCCCGCGAAATGCTGGACCTGGAGCGAGGTGCAGGAGTCCTATGCCCAGATCCTGCTGGCCCGGCGTTCGGTAACCTCCGCCACGGAGAACCTGCGCCAGAACCGCAACTTCTACGAGGCCGGCACCGCACCGCTGACCGATCTGCTCGATGCCGAAACGCTCTATACCCAAAGTTGCAACAACCTGACGTCGGCCTGTGCCGCCTATCGCACGTCGCTGGCCCGCTACATGCGGGTGACCGGACGGTAGGGGAGCCGCGTAGCGTTCGGATGCGGAGGAACGGCCCCGGGCCGCGCCTCCGCATCTTTTTATTTCGGGCGCGATTTCGTATCTTTGCCGCGGGTATGCTGCTGCGCATCAAAAATATGGTTTGCGACCGTTGCGTAATGGTTGTCCGCACCGAGTTGGAGCGGGCGGGGTGCCGCGTGCTTGCCGTCCGCCTGGGCGAGGCCGAGGTCGAGGGCGAATTGCCGCCTGAAGACAAAACCCGGCTCGCCGAAAGGCTCGAAGCCCTGGGTTTCGAACTCCTCGAAGACCGCCGGGCCCGGATGATCGAAGCCGTCAAGCGGGCCGTGATCGAACTCGTCCGCGCGGAGGAGGTGATGCCCGACGTGCGCCTCTCGGAATACCTGCAGGAACGCCTGCGGGCCGATTACCGGCAGATCAGTACGCTCTTCTCCGAAACCGAGGGCCGGACCGTCGAGAAGTATTTCATCGCCCAGAAGATCGAACGTGTGAAGGAACTGCTCGTCTACGACGAACTCTCGCTCGGCGAGATCGCTTTCCGGCTCGGCTACTCCAGCGTGGCGCATCTCAGCGCCCAGTTCAAGCAGGTCACCGGGATGACCCCCAGCCGCTACAAAATCATGGGCTCGGCCGGCCGCCGCACCATCGACTCCGTATAGTTCCCGGGGCGGGGCTGGTGCCGATTCGATCCCCGTCCTTCCTCCACTCTCCCGCCTTCGCCCGTCTGCGCCGTCCGGCTTTCCCGTTTCGGGCCGTTCGCTCGCTGCACCCCCTCCCGCTCCGGGGTGTTTGCGACGTGCAGCCTTCCCGCTCCCGGGGCGTTCGAGCCGTTTCCCCGCCCCTCATTCCTGAAAAATCCTGTAACGGAAACCGAAAAATCTGTAACGCCGGAGCCCTCCCCGCACGCTACCTTTGCAGCAGAAAAACCGATCTGCCATGCAGGAGTATCTCATGCCGTTCGTCAGGCTGCTCAACGAAATGTCGCCCTATCTGTTGTTGGGATTTCTGATCGCCGGGGTCTTGCACGCCTTCGTCCCGGGCCGCTTCTATGCCCGCTATCTGGCCCGCAACGATTTCCGTTCCGTGGCGCGCGCCGCACTCTTCGGCGTGCCGCTGCCGCTCTGCTCCTGCGGCGTCATCCCTACGGCCATGTCCATGCGGCGCGAAGGAGCCTCGCGGGCCGCCACGGTCTCGTTCCTGATCGCCACGCCCCAGACCGGCGTCGACTCCATCCTGGCAACCGCCGCACTGCTCGGCCTGCCCTTCGCTCTGATCCGTCCCGTTGCGGCCTTTGTTACGGCGCTCTTTGGCGGGATGCTGGTCGGACGGGCCGTGCGCCGGAGCGACGGGGCGGCTGAAAGCGCGGCCGCGGAGCCCGAAAATCGTCGGCGGCCGTTCCTCGAAAAGTGTCGCGAGGTATTCCGTTACGGGTTCTCCGAGATGATGCAGGACATCGGCCGCTGGCTTCTTGTCGGGTTGCTGCTCGCCGGGGCCATTACGATCTTCGTTCCCGACGACTTCTTCGCCGTCACGGGGCAGCACCCCCTGTTGGAAATGCTGCTCGTACTCGGGCTTTCGATCCCGATGTACCTCTGCGCTACGGGGTCGGTGCCCATCGCCGCGGCGCTGATGCTGAAGGGACTCTCGCCCGGAGCCGCCCTCGTGCTGCTGATGGCCGGGCCCGCCACCAATGTCGCCGCCATACTCGTCGTCGGGAAGGTCCTCGGGCGCAGAACCCTGTGGCTCTATCTCGCCGCCATCATCGTCGGAGCCGTGGGTTTCGGATTGGCAATCGATACGCTGCTCCCCGCCGGATGGTTTCAGCCCCGGGCGTTTGCCGCCTGTGCGGAGCATTGCACCGATGCGGCTGTTCCCTGGTGGAAGGCCGCGTCGAGCGTGCTCTTTCTGCTGCTGCTCGCTGCGGCGCTTGTCCGCCGGTTCCGGAAATCCTCAAACGACAAACTCGATAAACCTATGGAAAAACGTTTCAGAATCGAAGGCATGATGTGCAACCACTGCAAGGCCCATGTCGAACGAGCCTTGTCCCGGGTCGAAGGGGTGACGGCCGTAGAGGTCGATCTCGCGGCGGGTACCGCCCGCGTAGAGGGTCGGTTCGAGACCGAAAGGATCCTCTCCGCGGTCCGCGAACTGGGTTACGGTTGTTCGGAACAGGGAACGGTCAGCGCACGATGATCTCGTCGGTGAAGAGCCAGCCGCCCGGACGCCCGTTGCGCAGGGCCCGGTAGCGGATGTAGCGCCCGCGGTCGCTGCCCTGCCAGCCGAAGGCCCGGTAGGCGGGGCGTTCGGCCTCCTCCGGGTAGTCGTTCGTGAGGGTGGCCAGCGGGCGGAACTCCTGGCCGTCGTCCGAAACCGAAATCTCAACCCGCCGCGGAAGCCAGATCCACGCCGAATACCACTGGATGAAGTCCGCCGTCACCTCCCGCAGCGGGCGGATCTCCCCGAGGTCGAGCGTCACGTCGACATCGCACGCCAGGAATCCCTGCCACCGCGTGCCGTAGCTCCACGATCCCCGCACACCGTCGGTCAGAGCCCCGTCGCCGCCGGCAGCGTACTGCTCGCTCCACGGCGCGGCGTAGTCGACCCGGCAGCCCCGGGCCAGGTGGTCGGTCTCGGCAAGCGATTCGAGCCGTTCGCCCTGTTCGTGCGCCAGGTCGAAGGTCCGGTAACCCGCCGCACGGGCCCGTTCGGTCAGCCACAGCGCCCGGCGGTGGAAATCGGCGTAATCCTTCCCCTCCGGCGTGCTCCACGCCACCTCCGCCAAGGCGAAAAGACGCGGATAAAGCATGTATTCGGCCTGCTCTGGCGTCGGGATGTATTCCGTCCAGAGGTTCGCCTGTACGCCCAGCACCCGTTCGCGCCCCGGCATCGACGCCGGAGCCGGATCGTAGGCGTAGACCTTCCGCAGGGGTAGGTAACCCGAAAAAGCCTGCGGTTCGGTAGTCGGGTTGTCCTGGTAGCCGTCCAGATAGCAGTGCGAACCCGGGGTCATCACCACGTCGTGACCTGCAGCAGCCGCCTTCCGGCCGCCCTCCTCGCCCCGCCACGACATCACCACCGCACCGGGGGCCAGCCCGCCGTCGAGAATCTCGTCCCAGCCGATCATCCGTCGGCCGTGTTCGGCCAGAAAACGCCCGATGCGGCGGATGGCGTAACTTTGCAGTTCGTCGGTCGACGTCAGCCCCTCGCGCCGCATCCGCTCCCGGCATTTCGGACAGGTCGCCCAGCCCGTTTTCGCGGCCTCGTCGCCCCCGATATGGATCATCGCCGAAGGAAAGAGCTCCAGAACCTCCGTCAGGACATTTTCCAGAAATTCGAACGTCGCTTCGCTGCCGATGCAGAAATCGCCCGTCGTGCCGGGCCGCCCGCTGCACGACAGCGCCGGGTAGACCGCCAGCACCTCCTCGGAATGGGACGGGAATTCGATCTCCGGGATGATCGTGATGTGCAGCGAGTCGGCACAGGCCACCACCTCGCGGATCTCCTCCTTCGTATAGTAGCCGCCCGAGGCCTGCGGATCGCCGCGACGGCTGTAGCGCTGCCCGCCGTCGCGCCACGCCTGCCATGTCGCACCCTGTCGCCAGGCCGCCCGCTCGGTCAGCTCCGGGTAGCGGTCGATTGCCAGGCGCCAGCCCGCACCATCCGTCAGATGCCAGTGGAAACGGTTCAGTTTCAGCGCCGCCATCATCCGCAGCTGCTTCTTCACGAACTCCGCATCGAAAAAGTGGCGCGAGACATCCAGGTGCAGGCCCCGGTAGGCGAAGCGCGGCGCGTCGGTGATCTCCAGCGCCGGAAGGCGGTCGCCGTAGCGGTCGTGAAGCTGCCGCAGCGTCTGGAACCCGTAGAAGAGCCCCGCCTCGCCCCGAGCGCTCAGCTCGATTCCCCGGCGGGAGATCGTCAGCCGGTAGCCCTCCTCCGACGCGGGCAGCCGGGCGTCGTCCGCTATCCGCAGACGGAGGGTCGGACGGTTGTCGGTCGGACGGGGCGGGGTGGCGCTATGGACGGGCCGGAGGTCGGCGTCGAGCGGAAGTCCGCAGGCCGGAAGGCTGTGGCGCAGCCTTGCAACTGTCGTGTCGGGCGCCTCGATGCTCAACTGCAGGGGCTCTTTCAGGGGCAGGTTGCCCCGTTGTCGTTCGATCTGCATCGGACGCGGAAGAAGAACCTCCTCCACCGGAATGCGGGTTTGGCACGAAGTGCCGCTCAATAGCAGAAAGACCGGAAACAGTCGAAAAATACGCTTCATATCGGTTGGGTTGCGTGGTCGTTGGGCAGTCTCTGTAAAGATACGAAAGTTTGCCCAAAGAAAAAAGAGCATCCCGTTCCCGGAATGCTCTCTGGAGGATCGGCAGTTGCGAAAAACTACCGCTTCGCAAACTGCATCAATTCCACGGCAGGACCATATAGCCCGTGTGGAGTTTTTGCTTAGAGTCAGTTGCGTATAAGATAACCCACGACATGTTCTCCTCGGCCTTGATGACCTCGATGGTTGAATTACCGTCCTTGTCGACAAGCGGAGTGGACATGAAAAGTCGTTGATTGTCCGGCGTTGAGTAGGTTAGCTTCATGCCATTTTTCTTGCCGACAACCTTCATGTCAAGAGTTTGATCGTTCGAACAAAGGTCGAAAATGCAATATCTATTACAGTTGTTGGTCGTCGTTGTTGCAAAAGCACCCCAGTAGGCGGCATACGTACCGTCATAATCATCATACCGGTATGCGAATTTGTAGGGGGCAAGTTCGTAGCTCTCCGAGAGGTTTATATTGTCCATCACGAACGTCTTTTCAGAAATCGCCTTGATCTGTTCGAGCATTTCGTCGGTGAACGGCGTGTCGGAGACTTCCGTCGTGATCGAGATCTCGGCCGTCAGTCCGCGGGCATCGGTGATCGTGACGATGACCGGGGATTCCCCCTCTTCCTGTCCTCTCGAACTGGCGAGAAGAACCGTCGTCCCGTTGTTGTCCAGTGTCGCCGATACCGTCTCCGGATCGGAACTTGCAACCGTGTAGGGATCGTTGCCTGCCGTGATCGTGAACGAACCGCTCGCCGGCTCACCCATCGGAAGGGTCAGCTTCATGCTGTTCCCGGCAACCGAGGTCGTCAGCTCGTTCGACTTGTAGACATGGACCGTCAGAGCCGTGTAGGCCCCGCCCTGATCCGAAACGACCAGGTCCGTATTGCCGTACTTGAGCCCCTTGATCCGGATCTCCGACCCGGAAATGCTTGCCTCCACGTTCGAGTCGTCGAGGACCGAAATCTTGTACTCCCCGGCTCCGTCGAGAATCTCGATGGTCTGCGTCTCGTCGATCAGCAGGTCGAGCGAATTCGTTTCAAGCGTCAGCGCCGGATAGGAGGGCAGTTCCGGATCCACTATCGGCGAAGGCTCCGGTTTCACCAGCGTGTCGTCATCGTCGCACGATACGCTCCCTACCGCAATCAGCAGGGCCAGAACCACATATCGCAAATAATTGTATTTCATTGTTCTCTTTTCGTTTGGGGCTTCCCGACCCGGGCCTCGGTCCGTTGCCCGGAACCGGTGCCGGGAAGCCGTTGGTTACTAATTCTTGTAGTCGGCGCTGTACTTGACTCCGTCGTATGCCAGCGGCTCGTCGAAGAGCGTCGTGCAGACCCGCTCCAGGGCTTCGATCTGCGTCATCTTCTCTCCCGAACTGGTGCCCACCGGCGTCGTATCGTAGGAACCCGACGAATGGAAAGGATTCAAACCGTAGATGACGAGGCTCTTGTAGATGTCGCGGGTCTCTTCAAGCGCGCTTACGGTCGGCCACGACGGCGTATTGCTGTTGAAGTTGTAGTTGTAACGGGCGTAATGATCCGTCGCAAGTCCCGGAAAATCGGCCGCACTGCCCGGAGTCAATTCGCTGTAATCCACCATCACATAGTCGATGTAGTCGCCCGGCTGCCAGATCTTGCCGTTCGGGTCCTCGAACTTGCAGCCTTCGCTCGTCATCTCCCAGATCGCGCCCAGACGGTAGGCGATTACCCAGCGGTCGGGCATCAGCATCTTCACTCGCCACATCAGATCCGCGGCAGCTTCGGCCGTATTGGTGGGGTAGAAGCCCGTCGGTGCCGGATTCTGCAGCGAGGTGTACTCGTCATCGAAGAAGACTCCGTCCAGCGAATAGGTGTCGCAGATGATCTTCAGCTCCTTGGCAAAGGCCTCGGCCGTCGCCGGCATCAGATTGGCGACTCCGGCATGGGTCCAGTACGGCGTGATGGCCAGGATCACCTTGATACCCCGGTCCTGCAGCGGCTTGAGGTATTTGTCGCGGTCGTTCAGGATGCTCTTGATCTGCTCGTTGACCAGCGCGTGTACCGTCCCCGTCGTCTCGTCCAGAATGATGTTGTCCGAGAAGAGAACCACGGCGTCGAAGAGGTATTTGCCCGACTCTTCCAACTTGAAGCTCAGGGCGTTCAGCGGACTTACGTCGTTGGTCTCCAGAACGCAGAAAACCTTCGACTTGTCGGCGCCCTTGTCGCAGTCGCCCGGATTCTCCGTTACCTTCACGATGATCAGGTATTCGCTGTCCGCGGTGTTTATCTCCAACTCCCCCGAAACAACCTCCGCACGCAACGGAATGACATAAGTGGCGTTGACCTGCTGCTCCCCGCTCAGCGTGAAATGCAGCGTCGTGCCCTCCGAAGCCTGCGATCCGGCCTCCAGGGTGAGGACGCCCGCAGGCAGCGTTACCTGCGTCTCGGGAAGCACCTCGTACAGGTTGCCCGTGCGGTCGTTGTACGCCTCGACAAGCTCCGGGGCATAGACCAGCGATACCGTGCTCGCACTCCCGGACGGCTTCGTCGCCCGAACGTAGAGCGTGACCTCTCCCGTCCCCAGGGTCCGGACATCCAGCGATACGGAACCCCGCAGCGAATTCTCGTCCGTCAGGTAGCCCTTCTGGGCCGTCGTCGACACGATCCCGCTGTTGTCTGCCGGCTCCATCCCGATCTCCGTCTGGTTGCAGCCCCCGGCGATTCCCGCCGACAGCAGAACCGCCAACGACAGGACCTTGCGTTTCATGATTTCGTATGTCTTCATAAAGTTTTCCTTTCTTCGTTATTGTTTCCTATTTCGCGGGAAGTTCCACCGAGTTCCACGTCAGAACCTTCGTTGCCGAGGCATCGTTCCCGTAGGGCGAGTAGTCCTTCACCGCGGTGCCGTTGCCGTCGTTGAATTTCCAGTAGGCGGCCAGGTTGTAGTTCGTATCCGGATCGTAGACCTTGTAGAAATGGTTCGTAGCGTTGATCTCCTCTTCGCTCAGGATCTTGTTCCAGACGCGGACCTCTGCGATGTCGCCGTCCAGATAACGGTCTTCATCATACGAATAGCCGATCCAGAAACTCCGTTCCGTCTCCGTCTCTTCCTTGTAGTAGCGGCCCCAGTTGACGTTGCCCGTGAAGGTCGTGAACGTCTGGGGCGTCTTTTTGACACCGTTGATGTAGACATTCACCTCATGCGTCGAACTGTCGTACGTCACGGCGATGTGCGTCCATTCGCCCTCCTTGACCGTCCAGTCCGACGAGGTGAGTTTCTCGTCGCTGGTCGAACCGTAGGGGCGTCCCACAACCTGAAGCTGGTTGTTCGGGGCCGTGTCGCCGAAACGGAGCAGGAAGTGCGCCTCGACGCCCATCAGCGTCGAAATGTTGCTGCCGCGCCCGTCGGCAAAGGCATCCACCTTCACCAGCGCTTCGGCCGTTATCTGAGAGAGATTCTGCAGCGCATAGGCGTTGTTCCACTTCGGAACGCAGACCGAATTCTCCCGCAGATTCGCTACCGTGTTGACCAGCGACGCCTCCTTCACCACGAAATAGACCGTCCGGCGGCTCGCAAGCGCCGCAACGTTGGAACCCTCGATCGATACCGGAAGCACGTAAACCTGCGTCTTGTCCAGCGTCAGCAGATTCTGGAAGCGTACCTCGACTTCGGCCGACGTCGTCTCCCCGGCCGGGATCGTTACCGTCGGTTCCGGAATCTCGTAGTACGTCTCCGGCAGCAGTACGGCTGCGGCCGAATAGGCCGTGTTGTACCACGCAACCCCCGCGGCATCGACCGCATAGGTGAACGTGACATCCGTCGAAACCGGCATCGCAAGCTCCGCCTGCAGCGTCCGCGTATAGCTGTCGGCCTCCTCCTCGACGTAGACCGAACCGATCTGATCCGTCGTATTGTAGATTTTGTTGTCGAAGCTCTCCATCTCCTTCTGGCACGAAACAAGCACTCCGGCTCCGGCCAGCATCACGAAGAGCTGTTTGATATGGCGTTTCATCTTCTTCGTCCTTTTTATTTGATCGACGGGTTCAGCGTCGTGATCATGTTACGCATATTCTTGTAGCTGTTGTCCGCGTTGAAGTAGTCTCCCGAAAAGTCGTAGACCCCTACGGCGCGGATCCGGATTCCCTGCTGCGGCATGTTCGCCCATGCGGCCACCGCATCCGTGGCCGGCGTGCCGTCCGTGTAGGTCGAATACTTGTTCGTGCCGACAAGCGGAAGCCCCGAAACAACCATTCCGTAACGGTCGGCACACTCCGGAAGGTAACCCTTCGTCATGACCGTTGTCAGCTCGTTCGAGGAGACCGTCGTGCGGCCGTCGAGCAGGATCATCGAACACTCCGACAGGATGCTCTGGTCGAGCAGGTTCTCCGGCGAGCCCAGGAACGTCAGTTCCACACCCTCGTTGCGCGAGCACCAGTCCTGCAGAATCCCGATGAAGCAGTTCTCGTTCTCCATGTACTCCTTCCGCTCGGCATCGTCCATGAGCGTCGTCGGTTTGCCCGCATAGCCGATGCAGATCCCGTCGTAGGGGTACTTCTTCAGCAGCGACAGCGCGTAGGAGAGCGAGTCGGCCAGGTAGGAGCGGAACGTCCGGTCCGGATCGTGCGGCGCAATGTTGTTCGTGTAGTCGCTCTTCATCCGGTCGAAGTCGATCGTGTAGATCACCTTCATGCCCTTCTGCTCCTGCAGTTCGGCAATCTGGTCCAGTTCGCTCTGCGTCAGCTTGTCCGGGTAGATCAGGCTCACCACGTCGATGCTGTCGGGGATGTCGCGCAGGTAGTGCGCCCGCGATACGGGCACCTTCACGCTGTTGTCATACCAGGCGTAGACCTGCGTGTGGTCGCTCTGGCGGTAGGCCCGCAGCGAGGAAAGGTATTGGGCATACAGCTCGGGATTCTCCTGCTCCACGTTGCCGTACTCGACCTTCAGGTTGTCCACGTCGGTCCAGTCGCTGCAGGAGACGAGCGTCAGCGTCGCTGCAAGCAGCAGCGCTCCTATGTTGATTCCTTTTTTCATCGTTCTCTTGAGATTTTATTCGTTAACCAGGTCCGGATTGCAGTCCCACCACGTGTGCGTCGAGAACCGGTCCCCGCCGTCGGGCAGGTCGCGGCCTACGGCGCGCGTCAGGTTGACTCCGTTGGTCTTGTATTCGTCCGAGGGGTAGGTCAGACGGCGGGCGAACTTCCCGGCGGCAACGTCGCCGCCGCTCAGGTTCACAGCCGTGGGCTGCAGTTTCGGATAGCCCGTGCGGCGGAATTCGGCCCATGCCTCATGCCCCAGCGGGAAGTTGGCGATCCACTTCTGTGTGATGATCTGTTCGAGCTGGAGCTTCTGGTCCATGTAGTTCCATGCCGGAACGCACTCCGTATCGGGCGTGAACGTATAGGTGCCGTTCGGGTCGTTGTAGGTCCCGACCTGGGTCTGGCTCGACAGGTAGCTGCCGCTTTCCACGCCCCACTTCGCAAACGACAGCTCCACGCCGCGGCGGTAGTAGTTCTCGGCCGTATCGCCCGTGTCCCAGCCGTAGAGCGCCATCTCGGCACGCAGGAACATCACCTCCGAAACGTTCATCCACAGAATCGGGTCATTCTGCGCGATGTTCAGGTTCGAGTAGGCCTGGCCCTTGGCGATCGCATATTCGTTGCCGATGCGCAGACCCCAGTATTCGTTCGTGCGGCCCGTGATCGTGCAGGGTTTCGCATAGACGCTGATGCGCGGGTCGTTCCAGCTCTTCATGTAGTTCAGCAGGTCGGCCGAAATGCGCGTCTCACCGCCGTTGTACTCGTAGGCCACCTTGTAGAAGGGGTTGATGTTGATCCCCGAAAGGTAGGCGTTGTCGTCGTTCGACGCCATCACGCCCAGTTTGCCGTCCGAGGTGTCGATCGCCTCCCGGGCGCGCTGCTCCGCCGTCGTCGGGTCCGCGTAGACCAGACGCATCGCCATGCGCAGCTTCAGCGAGTTGGCAAACTTGATCCACTTGTCCAGATCCCCGGCGTAAACCTTGTCGGCCGCCGCCGAGATTGACGTCCCGCGGTGCTCCGTCAGCGTGGCGACCGCCTCGTCCAGCTCCTCGAAGATCTTCGTATAGACCTCCTTCTGCGTGTCCAGCGGCGCCGTCACCTTGCCGTCGGTGCCGATCTGGCTGTAGGGGATCGGCCCGTAGGCGTCCGTGATGCGCTGGAACGCCGCGGACTTCACGATCTTGCCCACGGCCAGGATCGATTCGTCGCTCGTGGCGGCCTGAAGCCCCAGCCAGTTCGAATAGACGTTCGGAATCACGTCCAGGTACATCTTGCCCAGCCAGTCCTGCGACGGGTTGAAGTACGAGAACGACGTCGCCCACGACTGCGAATCGGCGAAATAACCGCCCCAGATGCCGCCCAGCAGGCACTCCGTAAACTGGTTCAGGTGCTCCTCGGCCGGAATCACGTTGTTCTGCATTCCGCCCAGCAGCGAACTGATCAGATACTCGTCACGCTGCATCTCGTCGGCGGTAACCTCCGCCCAGTTGCGGTTGTAGTCCATGTAGTCTCCGGTGCACGAGCCCAGCACAAGGCTCCCAAGCAGTCCCGCACCGAAACATATCTTGCTGTATATCGTTTTCATGATCCTTGGTTAGAATTTAAGTCTGATGTTGAAGCCCAGGTTCCGCGTCGAAGGCATCATGAAGTTGTCGATGCCCTGGTAGTAGTTGCCCGTCGTGGCCACGGCCTCCGGGTCGAACGGCGCCTCGCAGTAGATCATCCAGAGGTTGCGCCCCACGAGCGAAATCGTGATGTCCGCGATGTTCCAGAACTTCTCCTTCGGGATCGTGTAGCCGACCGACACCTCCTGCAGCCGGAAGTTCGTCGCCGAATAGGTGTAGTATTGCGGAAGTCCGCCCTGCGCCGCAACCACCGAGTACCAGTTCTCGGCGCTGATCAGGTCGCCGTTGACCACCACGCCTCCGAAGTCGCGTGCGGCGGCCGAGGCCTCCGATACGCCGTAGTAGTCCATGTAGGCCTGCGTCGCCGAGTAGACGATGCCGCCCAGGCGTGCCGACAGCATAAATCCGAAGTTCAGGTTGCCGTAGTTGAAGTCGTTGCGCCAGGCGAGGTTCGCCTTCGGGAAGACCGAACCCAGCTTGATGTCGTCGACGTCGGTCGTGTTGCTGACCACCTTGCCGTCGGCATCCACGTAGACGTAGCCCTTGCTGTCGCGCCGCAGGTCGGCCGTCGAGTAGAGGTCGCCCAGCGAGCCGCCCTTCTTCAGCAGGAAGCGCGCGTAGCCCAGTCCGCCGATGTCCAGGCGGTCGAGCGTCATCGGTTCGTTCGTGATCGGGATCACGTAGCCCTCCATGAGTTCGAGGATCTCGTTGCGGTTGGCGCTGAAGGTGAAGTTCGACGACCAGCCGAATTTACCCCATTCGTTCGAGTAGCCCGCCGAAAGCTCGATACCCTTGTTGCGGACCGAACCCGTTTGGATGTACATCGTCGAGTAGCCCGACGAGGGCGAGATCCCCGGGTCGAAGGTCTGGTTGTAGGTCTTCGCCGTGTAGAGGCTCAGGTCGACGTTGAAGTGCTTCAGGAAGCGCGCCGTCAGACCGACCTCCCACGAATCCGTGCGTTCGGGCTTCAGCTCGCCCATCGGGTAGTGGGTCTTCGACGACCACTGCTGCGTGGCGTTGTCCCACTCGTAGGTCTGCTGCGCCAGGAAGCGCGGAATCGGAAGACCCACCGAGGCGAACGATCCGCGGAGCTTCAGGTAACCGATCCATTTCGGCATCGGAAGCGCCTCGGACAGCACCACCGACGCTCCGACCGACGGATAGAAGAACGACTTCTTCACCGAAAAGTTGCCGGCCAGCTGCGAAGGCCAGTCGCTGCGCCCGGTGAGCGTCAGGAAGTAGGTGTTCTTGTATCCGGCCTCGACCGATGCGAAGACCGACTGCGTCTGGTCGTGGTAGCTCGACTGGATCCGCTTGGTCTTGCTGTTGTCGAGCTGCATGACGTTGAAGACGTTGGCAATGCCCGTCGACATGATCGGACCCTCGTTGCTGAAGAGGCTCTGCTGCATGTCCGAATACGACGTTCCGAGGTTGGCCTGCAGCGACCAATCCTCACCGAACGTCTTGTTGATGTTCACCAGCAGGTCGGCGTAGGTCTGCTTGTCGAGCGTGCGTTCGAGCATGAACGATCCCTTCGACAGGGCGTCCGAACTCTCGTTCGTCAGCGTCGAGTTCGACGTGGCGTAGAGTTTCTTCGTGTATTCGTTGTTCGAGTTGTCGATCCGCACGCGCCCCGAAACCGACAGCCAGTCGAGAATCTTGTAGCTCAGGTTCGCATTGAGCATGTAGCGGTCCTTCCGGTTCTCGCGCAGGTTCCGGTACGAGATCCAGTAGGGGTTCTGGCCCGTCAGCGCCGAAAACATCTTCTCCGGCCAGTACTGCGTGGCGATCTTGCGGTCCGAATCCCAGCGCTCGTACATCTGGATATCCTCCCAGTCGTTCCCGCGCGGGAAGAGGTAGGCCGTTACCAGCGGGTTCGAGTAGGTACCCTGGTTGACCATGTTCATGTCGCTCTGCTTGATGTACGAGGCGCCCACGTCGAGCGTCATGCGGTCCTGGAGGAACGACGTCGTGTTGCGGAACGTGAAGTTGTAGCGGTCGTAGTCGTTGTTCGGAACCATGCCCTGCGAATTGACGGCCGATGCCGAAATGTAGGTCTGGTTCTTCTCGGTTCCCGTCGAGAGCGCCACGGTCTCGGTCGTCACGATACCCGTCTGCAGGAAGTCGCTGGCCGGGTCGTAGTCCCGCATCGTGGCCGAATTGAGGCGTGCGCCCCAGCTCTTGTCCACCGATGACGACGACGAGGCCTGACTGCCCGTGCCGTAGCGGTTCTGGAACTCCGGCATCCGGAACGGACGCAGGAACTCCGTGTTCTGCGACAGCGTCACGCTCAGCGATCCGGCCTTTCCTTTCTTCGTGGTGATGACGATGGCACCGTTGGCGGCGTTGTTACCGTAGAGGGCCGCAGCCGCAGCTCCCGTCAGCACCGAAATCGACTCGATATCCTCGGGGTTGATGTCGGCGATGGCCTCCGTCGTACCGCGCGAGTCGAACTCCGTGCCGCCCTCGTTGCCGAGGTTGAACATCGGGATACCGTCGATCACGTAGAGGGCGTTCGACGACTGCGAAATCGCCTTGCTGCCTCGCATGACCACCTTCGACGCACCGCCGACTCCCGACGACGAGGCGTTGATCGTCACACCGGCCACCTTGCCGTTGAGCGAGTTGATGAAGTTGGCGTCCTTGTTGCCGATGATGTCTTCGGAGTTCACCTGCTGGACGTTGTACGAAAGGGCCTTCTCCGAACGCTTGATACCCAGGGCCGTGACCACGACGGCACCGATCTCGGCCGTGCTCTCCTGCATCTGCAGGTCGATGGTCGTCTGGCTCCCGGCGATCCGCTCCTGGGTCTCGTAACCCACGTAGGAGAAGGTGATCCTGGCGCTCGATCCCGGAACCTTGATGCTGTAATCGCCGTTCAGGTCCGTGACGGTGGCGAAATTCGTCCCCGGAACCAGCACCGTCACGCCGATCAGCGGAAGCCCCGTAGCGTCGGTGATCTTACCGGTGATGGTACGCTCCTGGTCGTCGGGATTACCCCCCCCCTTGTAGAGTACCACGCGGTTCTCCGCAATCCGGTAGGCGATGTCCGTGCCGCGCAGCACGCTGCTGACGACGGCATTGATGTCGCTGTCCGCAACGTGGACCGTCACCTTCCGGGCCACGTCGATCTCGTTGTTGTAGAAAAAGGTGTAGCTGCTTTGTTTCTCGATGCTTTTCAGCACCTGTTCCAGGGGCGTGTCGCTCACGTCGACCCGGATCTGCTGCGAAGCATTCTGTGCCAGCGCCTGTTGGCTGAAGAGGCTGAGAACGGCAACCGTCACTCCGATAGAGAGGCTCCGACGGGTCCGGGCACAAAATTTCAGGCAATAAGTTTTGAACTTATCAAAAGTTGTCATACCTTTACTGATTGATGAATTGATTGCCTCCAGCAGGTGGCCGCCTGCCGGAGCGCTTGTGGATTGATTCATTGTCGACAGCGGGGCTTCTCTCGGGAAGTCCCCGCTTTTTTTGCGGTTGGGGTTATCTCATAGGCAGTAGTTGGTTTTAGGCGGTTATCGGGGTGGAAGAGGCGCTCTCTACTTGAGAATGAGCGTATCTTCCTTGAGTTCGTAGTCGAAGGGCGTCGTGATGCGGATGACCTCCAGAATGGATTCCAGCGAGTCGTTGAAGTGGAATTCTCCCGTGAAATTCTTCTCCATGAGGCCGTCGTTCAGAATCACGACCTTGATGTGGAACTGGCGTTCGAGACGTTTGCACACCTCCAGGAACGGTGTCTGGTGCAGCACCCAGACGTTGTCCGTCCAGCGGATGCTCTCTTCCGATTCGCTCAGCGTGCTCAGCTGCATCTCCCCGCTGCGGGTGTTGTACGAGAGCTGCTGGTCGGGGACCATCCGCACGCTCCGGTGGCTGAGCTGGCTCTCCACCTCGACCGAACCCTCCAGCAGCGTCGTGGTGATCGTCTCCGAATCGGGGTAGCTCTCGACGTTGAATTTCGTGCCCAGGACCTTGATGCTCAGGTCGCCGACCCGCACCACGAAGGGGTGCTTGCTGTCGTGGGCCACGTCGAAATAGGCCTCGCCCGAGAGGAAGATCTCGCGCTGGCGGCCCGTGAAGCGGTCGGGGTAGATCAACTGCGCCCCGCGGTTGAGCGTCAGGCGCGTGCCGTCCTCCAGCGTGAGGCTGCTCACCTTCTCCCAGGAGTTGCTGTGAACCCGCATCTCGGCTTCCGGGCGCAGCAGCGCCGAAAGCCAGCCCGAGGCCAGAAGTACTACGGCCGTCGAGGCGGCTGCCAGCCAGATCCGGTAACGCCGGGTCCTGGCGTAGAGAAGTTTCAGGTGCGGAGCCTCTTCCGCATGGATGCGCGTCATCAACCGTTCGAGCGCCTCTTCGGCCCGGTGCCCGGTGCCCGGACGGGGACTTTCCACCCGGAGCCGCTCGTACAGGGCTTCGGAATCGTTCGTATGCAGGGAATCTTTCATGATCGGATATGGCGGATTTGTGCGTTTTCTCCATTATGACTCGGATCGACGCAAAAACCACTAAACCGATTTCGATTTTTTTCAGATTTTTTTCAGAAACGGCGCCGCAACCTCTCGCAGCCGCCGTTTGGCGATGGCCAGCTGACCCTCGACGGTCGTGACGGCGATCTCCAGAACGGAAGCGATCTCGCGATGGCTCATCCCGTCCTCACGGGCCAGCTTGAAGATCATCCGGCAACGTTCGGGCAGCTGTTCGACGGCCTCGCTCAAGGCGCGGTTCAGCATCCGGTAGTCCACCTCCTCGTCGGCCGCGAATGCCGGGTCCACGCTGACCTGCATCTTCGGATGCGAAAGGTCGTAGTCCAGTTTCCGGCTGCTGGCCCGGAGGCTGTCGTTGCAGCCGTTGCGAACGGCCCGGTAGGCATAGGCGTTGAAGTTGTCGATCGACGGCAGGGCCGTGCGGCTCTTCCAGAGCTGGAAGAAGAGTTCCGAGACGATATCTTCGGCCGTCTCGTCGTGGCGCAGCTGCATCCGGGCAAACTGGTACAGACGGTCGTAGTAGGCGAGGTAGAGCGACCGGAACGCCTCCTCATCCCCGGCGGCTATGCGCCGGAGAAGCTCCTTGATCGTTTCGGGTTCCAGTTCCTTGTCCATACCGTTCGGGTCAGCATAAATACAAATATAACGTTTTTTCCCGGAGTTGTCAAAATTTTCGATCGCCCCGGGGCCCCGGTCCGGGAAATCCCGGATATCTTTTCCGGCAGTTTGTTCCCGGATCGATGAAAAAAACGGATGCCGGGATGCATCCGTTTTCGGGAGATCCTTGCCGGCCGGCTCCGCAGTTTGCTCCTTGCCCCTCAGCCCCTCAGCCCCTCGTCTCCTCAGTCTCTCGCCCTCTCGCCCTTTCAGCCTCTTGTTTTCTCAGTCTCTCGGCCCCCGGTCGGACCGTCCCGCAGGGCGGTGGGGCGGCGGGACGGGTAGGACGGGCGGGTCAGCCGCAGTGGAACCACGTCTCGACCAGTTCCCGAATGCGGGTCTCGTCGCCCGCAATCTCCTGCCGCAGCGCCGCATCGCGGAAACCCGACAGGCGGGCGATGACCCCATCCAGCAGACGGGGCGGGAAGACCCCGCAGCGTTCGTAGATCCCGCGCTGCTCCGCCAGCCTTTGCGCCGACTCCTCGCACGATGCCGGGAGTTGGCTCAGCCGGGCGAGAACCTCCCGGTTCCGTTCCTCGAAGATGTTGACGTCGACGTACCGCTCGCGGGCATAACGCACTCCGTCCTCCATCTCGAAGCCGTGGCGTGCCGCCACCGCCAGCCCCGCCAGCAGCAGGTAGAGATCCGCCGAACCGTCCGGACAGCGGAATTCAACGGTCTGTTTGAGTTCCGTATCCACTTCGGCGGGCTCCTCCAGCGGATTGGCGTCGCAGGCCATGCGCCCGGCTCCGGCGCTCCAGCCCAGCGGTACGCGCACCAGCACCGAACGGTTGCGGTCGCCCCAGCAGATGTTCGTCGGGGCCTCCTGATGCGGGACGAGCCGGAAGTAGGAGGTCGGATTCGTATTCCCGAAGGCCGTCAGCGAAGGTGCCAGGGACAGGTAGCCCGCAATGGCCTTTAGGGCCCGTTCCGAGAGCGAGCCATCCGCCTCGACCATCGCGTTGTGGCCGTTATCCATCAGGCGCGTGTGGATGTGCAGCCCGCTCCCGGCCTTCCCTACGGTGATCTTCGGCGCAAAGGTCACCTCCACACCGTATTCGTAGGCCAGCGTGCGCAGGATCCACTTCGCAACGGTCAGCTGGTCGGCTGCCGATTCGAGGTCGGTCGGCAGGAATTCGATTTCGTTCTGTTCGTACATCCACTCGCCCTGCGTGAAATTCCCTACCTCGGAGTGGCCGTACTTGATCTCCCCGCCCGCCTCGGCGATGTACTTCATCGCCCGGGCGCGGAATTCAGCCCCCTTGTTGAAGGGTGTGGATTCGTGGTAACCCCGCTGGTCGACGGCCGGGAAGAGCCGCTCCTTCGGACTCACGACGTAGAACTCCAGCTCGCCCATGACGTGCAGGTCGAGCCCCGTCGCGCGGCGCAGCGCAGCTCCGGCCCGCCGGAGCGTCTGCTCGGGTGCCATGTCGAACGGCGTGCCCTCCTTCGTGTAGTAGCTGCACAGCAGGTCGACGGTCGGGATTCCGCTGAACGGGTTCCGGAAGGCCGTTCGGTAGCGCGGAACGACGTACAGATCGCTCGACCCCGCCTCGATGTAGGGAAAGAGGCTCGAACCGTCGACCCGCTCGCCGCAGGTGAGGATGCTCTCCAGATAGGCTTCGTCGTTGATCACGAAGTTCAGCGTCTTCAGCCGCCCGTCGGCCCCCGGGTAGCGGAGATTGAGCATTTCGATGTCGTTCTCCCGGATGTAGCGGACGAGGTCCGAACGGGTGAAGGCCGCCCGGGGTTTCCCCAGAAAACGGACCAGCGGATCGGGATTCAGGGTCGTGTTCATGACGTTTTCGGCATTTTAAAGTTTATATAGATGTCGATTCGAAATCAAATCACTCCTTAAAGATATGAAAAAATAATTGAATACCTCGCTTTTTTGCAAAATAATAATTTGTGCGGTGATTCTGTTCCGGCCGGGGCCGCGCCCCGCACGCCCGAAACATCTCCGCCCGAACGCACGCCCCGCACTTCCGGCTGCAAGATGCGGGTCGGACATCCCGGCTTCCTGCCGTTTCAGCCCGTTTCAGTCCGTTCCGGGCGGAGGTCGGGGGTTGGCGGCTGCCGGACAGAGGTTGGGCGCCTGTCGGATGAGGGTTAGGCAAAGGTCGAGCAGAATTCGGCGGCGGTTGAGCGAAGGTTGGGCGGAGGTCGGAGATTGGCGGCTGTCGGGCAAAGGTCGGGCAGAGGTCGCGCGCCCCGCACTCCCGGCCTCTCCGGAAAACGAAAATCGGACGGCTCCATACGGAAACCGCCCGATTCTTCCGACCGTCGTCGCGGGAGTTGCCGCCCGCCCGGCAATTCGTTTCAGAGGATGATCTCGTCGTCGATCGATCCCTGGTCGCCCCAGCCCTCGATCGTCAGACCCGAAAGGGTGATCTTCCCCTCCTGGACCGTGAGATTCACCGTCACCTGCTTGCCGCCCTCCAGCTCCGGATAGGGGAAGTCCGTCTGCGAGAGCTTCCACGTCCTGGTCATCCCCCCGGCATGGATCTCCAGCGTCACGTTCTCCGTCGGCTGCGGAAGCACCAGGAAACTGACCTCCTGGTTCGTTGCGGTGAAAGTCTTCTCCGTGTCGCCCAGCCTGATCCGCCCTTCGGACAACTCGACCCGGGCCGTTGCAATGGCCGTGCAGCGCGTTTCGATCCTGGAGGCGTCGACCGACGTATCCTCGACCGTGTACTTCACCGCCAGCCGGTGCAGGGCGTGGCGGAACGTCAGGGCTACGGGCTGTTCCGTCCCGACGCCGACGCCCGCAGCCGAGGCCCAAAGCAGGTCGCCTGCCGCATCCTGGGTCGCCGTGAAGTCGAAACCGCCCTCCGAAAGACTCTGTTTCGGGTAGCAGGCCGCAAAATGAACCTTGCCGCCCTCCGCGGCAAAGGTCAGATCGCGCCAGTAGAGTGCCGTGCTGCCCACGGTATAGTCGAGCGTCGCGGCGCCTTGCGCATCATCGCAGGCGTAAAGCGTGAAGGTGTCGCCTGCGGTGAAGCTCCCGCTGCCGTCCTCGTCCAGTTGCGGGGCGCGTGTCGCTGCAATCTCCGTCGTGAAGGTGATCTGTCGGTCGGCGGGGGCCGTCGGGCTCTCCGGAACTCCCGGAGTCTCCGGGGCGGCCGGGCCCGCAGGGCTCTCCTTCTTGTCGCATCCGGTGGCTGTCACGGCCAGCAGCAGGACCGTACCCAAAATTATTCGTCTCGTATTCATAATATCCGTTTTTTGTTTTTTCTCTTTTTTCCCAGTCATGATCCCGTCTGGCGTCATTGTGCGGGGTTCACCGACGGGTATTTCTTCGCCCAGATATCCTGCCGCAGATCCACGGCGCACAGACTCGATATCAGGTATTTTTTGTTTTCCACCGAACTGCCGTTCTTCGGCGGCAGGTGTTGCAGATAGGTCCGCTTCCACCCGCTCGGAGACGTGGGGTCCGTGACATAGCAGATGCCGCGGCGGGTGATCACCGCACCGTTCACATCCTGATCCGCATTGTTGTTGTCGCAAAAATACACGTAGGCGATCTTCCCTTCGGCATCGAACTCCGCACCCCAGATCACCATCGCGTGGGCTCCCGTATTCGTACCGGCAATGTCGTGGGCCGTGAATCCGATTGCCTGCCGGTTCCGGAGGGCATTCACCATGAATTCATTGAACTCCTCTTCCGTAGGGGAACGGTTCGAGTCCGTGGCGATCACATCCGTCTGTTTGAATACCTCGGCGAAGAATCCCGGGAAACAGCTGCTCCCGTTTTCACTCGGAATGCCCGTGTTGTCGCCCGTGATGAACCAACGCACGCCCCGCGAATTCCAGGACCCTTTGTTCTGGGCGTAATCCTTGAAGAACTGGAAAACCGCATTCCGGTTCTGCTCCTGGTCGGGGTCGTCATCCCCGGTCCCGCCATTGGGAAGCAGCGGCAGGAACTCCATCGACGGTTGGGTGAACGTGTACACCTGGCTGCCTTCGCTTCCGGATACTGTCGTTCCGTAATCCGCGTTGTAGGCCTCGATGTAGGCCCGGTTGTTGTTCATCCACCATAACACCAGGTTCGAAGCCGAAGCTGCCCAGCACGTGTTGGCATCGTCTTCGGTGTACCTCGGGGACTTGTTGCAGTCGTACCACCCGCAGCCCTCTTTCCAGGTCAGGTTCTGCACCTCCTCGTAGTCCCGATCCCGGCGGAACCAGATCCCGGCCGGGACCTTGTCGTAAAGCTTGTAGGTCGGCAGCTTCTCCTCTCCCGGAAACTCCGGGATGTCCAGACCGTAGACCCACAGCGTCTTGTTTGCCAGATCCGGGTTGCCCTGTTTGAGGGTCAGCGTCAGCGTCAGCTGCTTCCCGGCTTCGAACCGCTCCAGCGGCTTGCCGTCGAGGGTTTCCGGGAGGCGGTAGGTCTTCTCGCCCTCCGGAGTCGGGATTTTCAGCAGCCCTTCGCCGTCGCGGTAGGGGTCGGCGTCCTGCGGGAAGATTACAGCCTCGTAGGAGCCGTCCGCATTCTTGCGCGGGGTGATCCATCCGAACGAACCCTCCGTCACCGAAGCCGTGCCCGTCAGCAGGTCGACCGTTCCGCCCATCCGGCTGCGGAGGCCCGGCGTGGAGATGCCCTCGCCGTTGATCTCGATGTGCAACCGGTGCAGGGCGTGCGTAAAGGTCATCGCGGCGCGGTAGCTTCCGGCCGGGATGCGCTGCCGGGCAAAGAGCAGGTCCGAAGCGGCAAAACCTTCGGCACGCTGGTCCTCGGAGAGTGTGAAGGCGGCATGTGCGGGATCGTCCGCCGCTGCGGAACGGGCGGGGTAGTGGGCCGCAAGGGTCAGCTCACCCTCTCCGAAATCGCTCCGGCGCAGGCGCGGCTGCCACTCGCCGGAGGTATAGGCAAGTTCGCGGTAAGCGGTTTCGCTTCCGTTGTCGATGTATAGTCCGATCCTGTCTCCTTCCGAGAAGTTCCCGGCGCCGTTTGCGTCCAGGTCGGCGCGGGTCGTTCGGGAGAAGGAGATTTCGAGGTAATTGTCATCCTGCACACCAGTCGGGTCGGAGAACTCCTTGTTGCAGGCTGCCAGCAGGCAGACCTGAAGGCTCAGGGCCATCCAAACTCTTTTTTTCTTCATTCAAACACGTTTTTTTCGGACTTCCTCGCTCCGACGCACCGGGAGGCGGCCGGAAAAGGCTTGACCTGGTTTATCGGGGTACGTTCCGGACCCCGTTCGGAGATATTCCGGGCGCAAAGATACGTCATTATCCGGAATCTGCAAGTAACCTGTGTGACGGGCGTTGCGCCCCCGGAACCGGATGGCGGAACCTACTCCGTCTCCACGCACCGTTTCCGGTACTCCAGCGGCGTACTGCCGGTGTGCTGGCGGAAGAAGCGGACGAACGACGTCGAGGTCGCGAAATGCAGCGATTCGGAGATTTGCCGGATGGAGCGCTCCGTGGCGCGGATTTGGCGTTTGGCCTGCATGACGACGGCTTCGTTGATCCAGACCTGCGCCGGGTAGCCCGTAACGGATTTTACGGCCGAGGAGAGGTATTTAGCCGTGATGCAGAGCCGGTCGGCATAGAAGGCGACGCGATGTTCCCGTTCGTGGTGTTCCAGCAGCAGATCGAAAAAACGCTGCGTCAGCTGCTCCTGCCGGACAACGGGGTGTTCATCGCCTTGCGGGGGCTGCTCCTCGATGAGCGTGGTGATGATCAGCAGCAGGGCCGGAATCAGCGCCTCCCGGATCTGCGAGGCCCGGAGGTCGGGCGTGGCGTATTGCTCCATGAGCTCCCACAGCATCACGATTTGCCGCAGTTTTTCCCGGTCGGGGGTCAGGGTCGGAGACTCCTCGGCCTTGCGCAGCAGGTCCAGGTCCGGGGTGAGGGGTGAACGGTGGATCTCGTCGAGCGGAACCGTGAGAAACCGGACATCGCTGCTGCCCGGGTTCGGGATCGGGAGCGGCGTGAAGAGGTGGCGCGGCAGCACCGTGAACAACTCTCCCGACGAGATGCGATACTCCCGGTAGTCGATCCTGAACCGGAATTCGCCCTGCAGGCAGAGCCCGAAGGTCATCCCCTCGGAGAGATTCGGACGGTCGAGGAGCTCGGGATTCGGGAAATCGGCCCCGGCCCTCATAATAAGGTGCTTCGGAAGAATTCCGGAACGTTTTTTTGCTTCTTTCTCTTGATTCATGGCTCAAAGATACGAAATATTGCACATTTTTAACGTATCTCCGACGATCTTCTTTCCGGGCGGATTGTCTACCTTTGTTCCCGAAGGATTTTCATGTCATAAAACGCAACCGTATGCTTGATGTCATTCGTTTGGGAAGAGATCACTTCCGTTTCTGGTGGATTTCCCTGCTCATGGGAATTCTGAGCATCGTGGCCGGAATCTGTTGCTTTGCAACACCGGCCGGCTCGCTCGCCGTATTGACCGCTTTCTTCATCGCGCTGCTGATCGTCGGCGGAATCGGCAATATCGCCTTTGCCGCCATCAACTGCCGAAACACCTCCTTTTGGGGCTGGAGCCTCGCCCGCGGAATCATCGAACTTCTCTTCGGAATCTGGCTCCTGCTCATCCCGCTGCCCGTCGTTACGGCAATCCTGGTCTATTTGATCGGGCTTTGGATGCTTTTTCATTCGATTCTGGGCATCTGCGAATCCTCGGCCTTCTCCGCACTTCCCGTCAAGGGGTGGGGGTGGCTGCTGGCCTGCAATGTCCTGAGTCTGCTATGTGCTTTCCTTTTCTTGACGCTCCCGGCTTTCGGAGGGGCATTCCTGCTCGTCTATATCGGGCTGTCGTTCGTGCTCTACGGCCTGTTCCGCATCGTCCTGGCCTTCCATCTGCGGAAGATCAACCGGACGATGAAACAACTCGACGACGAAATCGTCGATGCCGAAGTGATCGACGCCGAATGAGCGGATCCCGAATGCGCTGCGGCCGGACCGACCGGGTGGAGCCCCTTTTCCGGGGGCCTTCACCCGGTCGTTGGGCGGATAAGGGGCTGATGCCCGGGCTGCACCGGACCCTTCCCCGGCCGGAAAAACGAAACCTTCCATCCCGAAATTCCAATTCCTATCCAATGCCATGAACACGGATTCTCAAAACCCCGTACCGCGACGCTCAAACCCCTATATGGGCATTCTGTGGGGGATTCTGATCGTTTTGTTCCTCAACGGACTGATCTTCCCGCTGTTCAATCCGCGGCGCATCACGGCAACCGATTACGGCACCTTCATTTCGTATGTCGATTCGGGCCGCGTGAAGGAGGTGATGATCAAGAACGGCCAGATCTACTTCTCGGCAGCCGACGCCGACGGCAAGGCCGCAACCTATCAGACCGGCGAGATCGACGATCCCGGACTCGTCGGACGGCTCCTTGCTGCCGAAAGCCCCAATGAAAGCGGCAAGATCGTATTTACGCGGATCGTGCCGCAGGAGAACTCGCCGATTCTCAACTTCATCCTGATGTGGGTCCTTCCGGGGCTGATCTTCTACATGCTTTGGCGGCAGGCCAGCCGGAGCATTCAGGCCCGCATGGGTTCGGGCGGCAATTTCCTCTCGTTCGGCAGCAGCGGGGCCAAGATCTACGCCGATTCCGACGTGAAGACCACCTTCGCCGACGTCGCCGGACAGGACGAGGCCAAGGAGGCGCTGACCGAGATTGTCGATTTCCTGCACAGTCCGTCGAAGTATGCCGAAATCGGGGCTTCGCTGCCGAAAGGGGCGCTGCTGGTCGGCCCTCCGGGAACGGGCAAGACGCTTATCGCGCGGGCCGTGGCGGGCGAAGCCAAGGTTCCGTTCTTCGCCATGTCGGGGTCGGAGTTCGTGCAGATGTTCGTCGGCATGGGTGCCGCGAAGGTCCGCGACCTCTTCAAGCAGGCCGGCGAGAAGGCGCCGTGCATCATCTTCATCGACGAGATCGACGCCATCGGCAAACGCCGCGATACGGCAATCGGCGGCAACGACGAACGCGAACAGACCCTGAACCAGCTGCTGACCGAAATGGACGGATTCGACGGCCGCAAGGGGGTTGTGATCCTGGCCGCCACGAACCGTCCGGAGAGCCTCGACAAGGCGCTGCTGCGTCCGGGGCGCTTCGACCGCCGCATCCAGATGGAGCTGCCCGACCTGGAGGGTCGCAAGGCGATCCTGAAGGTGCATCTGGCCAAGGTGAAGCACGAATCGGTGGATCTGTCGATCGTGGCGCAGGCCACGGCCGGGTCGTCGGGGGCCGAACTGGCCAATATCGTCAACGAGGCGGCGCTGCGGGCCGTGCGCCAGGGCCGGCGGAAGGTGACGACGGCCGATCTCGAAGAGAGCGTCGAGACCGTCATGGCCGGAGCGCAGAAGAAAAACAAGGTGCTCTCGGGCGAGGAGAAGCGCATCGTCGCCTACCATGAGATCGGACATGCGCTGGTGGCCGCGATGCAGACCGCCTCGGCCCCCGTGCACAAGATTACGATCATTCCGCGCACCTCCGGGGCGCTGGGCTATACGATGCAGGTCGACGAGGGCGAACAGGTGCTGCTGAGCCGCGAAAACCTCTTCAACCGCATCGCCACGCTCACGGGAGGGCGCTCGGCCGAGGAACTGGTCTTCGGAAGCATCACCACCGGGGCCTCGAACGATATCGAGCAGGCCACGAAACTGGCCCGGGCGATGGTCACGCGCTTCGGGATGAGCGAGAAATATGACATGATGGGCCTTGAGACGGTCAACAACGCCTATCTGGGCGGGGACAATGCGTTGACCTGTTCGTCGGAGACGGCTGCGGAGATCGACAACGAGGTGCTCCGGATCGTCCGGGAGGCGCACGAAAAGGCCCGCGGAATCCTCTCGGAACACCGCGCGCTCCTCGACGAGGCGGCCGCCTTCCTGCTCGAACGCGAAACGATTACCGGCGAGGAGTTCATGCGGATCGTCCGCAAGTACGAATCGGTCGGCTGACGCTCCCGGAACCGGATCTCTGCAAATGCCCCGAGGCTCTTTCCGCGGCCCGGGGCATTTGTTTTTTCGGGCGGATTTCCGTAATTTGGCACTCGCAAAACTTCCGAAAAAATGGCTGACGACTATCTGGGCCGGAAGATGGAGGAGTACCGCGCACGCGGGGAGGCTCCCGTCCGCCGACCGGCCATGACCCTGACGAAACTCCTGCTGCGCAACCGCAGCTACAGGGGGTATGACCCCCGCTTTGAGGTCCGCGAGGACCAGCTCCGAAGCCTCATCGAGGTCAATACCCGGATCCCTTCGGCCCGGAATCAGCAGGTTCTGCGTTTTCGGCCGGTGCTGGCCGACGAGGCACGGCTTGTGCTGCCGCTCATCCGCCTGGGCGGGGCGCTTCCCGAACTGCACCTGCCGCTGCCCGGCACCGAACCCAATGCCTTCATCGTCATCTGCGCGACCGTTGCCGAGGACCGCTATGTGGATATCGACCTCGGGATTTCAGCCCAGAGCATGTTGCTGCGGGCTGCGGAGATCGGGCTGAACGGCATCTGCATCGGGGCGTTCGACCGGATGCGGGTCCGCGAGGTGCTTCGCCTGCCTTACGATCCGCTGTTGATCCTGGCCGTCGGGAAGGGGGCCGAGCGGATCGAACTCGTGGAGATCGCCGCCGGGGAGAACCATGCCTATTACCGGCGTGAAGGCGTGCACTACGTGCCGAAAGTCCGGCTCGACGACCTGCTGATCGTCCCGGACCACGACTGATTCCGGGCCGCTGGTCGTCCCGGACCACGACTGATTCCGGGCCGCTGATCGTTCTGGACTGCGACTGATTCTGACCTGCTGATCGTTCTGGAATGCAACTGAACCCCGCTCCGTGAATCCGCACTCCGGAGCCCGTCGGCGTTGGCCCGGGGATTGGGAAGGCCGGGTTCGCACCCGTTATTTGCGGCTGATCACGACACGCCCGTCCTGGAGCGTGCAGCGGATCGGGGCGATGTTTTCCAGTTCGGAGAGAAGCTCCCGCAGCGGCAGGTTCGGGGTCTGGAGACTGAACGTACAGTCGTAGACCGCCGGATCCGTCACCTCGAAGCGCACGTCGTACCAGCGCCCCAGTTCGGTGATGACCTCCCGCATGGGCGTATCCCGGAAACAGATCGTATTGTGGCTCCACAGGATCGCCTGTTCGGCATTGTCCAGATCGAGAATCGCCCCTGTCCGGTTCTGCTTGTTGTAGACCAATCGCTGGGAGGGTTTCAGCCGATAGGAGGAGTTCCCTTGCGCAAACTCCACGCTGCCGCTGATCAGCACTACCGAGATCGTCGGGTCCGCCCGGTAGGCCTTGACGTCGAATTTCGTCCCCAGGACGCGGACTGCCGCGTCGTCCGAGGTCTCGACGATGAACGGACGACGGGGATTGTGCGCCACTTCGAAATAGGCTTCGCCTTCGAGTTGCACGCGGCGTTCCGAGAGCCCGAAGCGCTCGGGGTAGGCGATCGTCGAACCCGCATTGAGAAAGACCCGCGTTCCGTCCTGGAAAATCACCTCCTTGCGTTGACCGACCGCTGCCGCGACCGTCTGCTGTTCGTCGGCCGAGAAGAGCGCGCCGCCCAGGCGGCTGTTCAGATTGGCCCACAGACCCAGAATCAGAGCGCAGGGGATCAGGATGGCGGCCGCACGGAAGAGCATTCGCCGCCGCCGGGCCCGGGCCAGGATGCGCTCGATGCGCCGCAGCAGCTCCTCGCCCGGAATGTCGGACAGCGGGGCCATCGCCCCGGATTCCAGATGCCGGGCGTCCGCCTCGAACTCCGTCGAAAGCCATGCCTGGCCTTCGTCCGTGGCAAACCAGGCCGCAACTTCGGCCGCCTCTTCGGGGGTGGCCGTTTCATTGAGAACTCGTCTCAGAATTATTTCATCGGGTCGTTTCATCGGATCAACAATAACAGGGTTATCAACAAATTTGCGGCTCCGGCAAGGAGGCTCTTCAACCGTTTCAGGCACTCCCGGTAGTGGGTGTTCACCGTGTGGATCGACAGGTTCAGCCGCGCGGCGATCTCCTGGTTCGAGTATCCTTCGCAACGCATCGTCGCCACGGCCCGCTGCTGGGGTGGAAGTGTGGCTATGGCCTGTCCGAGCAGTTCGCTGCGGTGATTGCGCTCCGCCAGGGTATAGAGATCATCGTCGTATTGGGGTTGTTTCTGCACGATCCGGTAGTTGTGCTGCAGGGCGTTGACGTTGTTGCGGATCTGGTTCAGCACCTGGTGCTTCAGCATCCCGTAGAGGTATCCGGAGAGATTCCGGGTGATGAAGAGCGCCTCGCGGGCGGTCCACAACTTGACGAAGAGCTGCTGCAGGGCGTCTTCCGTGTCGGCGCGGTTTTTCAGATAACGCAGCGCCAGCGTATAGAGCCGGGCATGATAGCGCCGGTAGATGGTCTCGAATGCCGCCCGGTCGCCCCTCCGGAGCCTTTCGAGCAGCACGAGGTCCTCCTCCGTATCTTCCCTCCAAGAAGTCATATCCTTTTGTTAAAGCCATACAAAGATAACGATTCGGTTTCATTTACAAGACACCCGAAGCACCCTAAAATAAGTAGTCCGGGACTTTTTTTCGAAAAAACGTCTCCCGGCTCACACTTTTCGGCCGGGTTGTGTGTCCTACGAATGAACCGACTAAACTACGACCTCCATGATTCGACCATTTTCCTTTTTTCGAATGAGCGGCACATCGGATTTTCATGCCGATGTCATCCGTCCGACATTCGCCGCCGTGCATCTTTGCGGCGAAGAATGATTTGATTTGACCAATTCTTCCTATTTTTATTAACCAATCCAACAGAAATGAAACCATTTAGACTCCTATTGGCGGCAGCGCTTCTGACGGCGTCCGTGGCTACGGCCTCGGCGCAGCAGGTGACTGTCAGGCTCCGGCAGGTCAAACTGGTGCAGGTGCTGGACGAGATTTCGCGACAGACCGGGTATGCGTTTTACCACTCCCGTCCGACGGTCGATCCCGACCGGATCGTGTCGCTTGACGTCGAGGACACGAAACTCGAAACGGCATTGGATCAGCTCTTCGCCGGAACGCAGATCGGCTACGAGATCAAGAACCAGAAAATCTATCTGACGGCCCGCCCGGCCGCATCGACCCCCCCCCTTCAGTCTCGCACCGTGAAGGGTACGGTGACGGATGCTGCGGGGCAGCCGGTAATCGGCGCCACGGTCGTCGTGAAGGGTACGACCAAAGGTGCCAGCACGGGCATCGACGGCGGCTTTGCGCTGGAGGTGACTCCGAACGACGTGCTTGTCGTTTCGTATATCGGTTACGATACGCAGGAGATTCCCGTCGGCAGCCGCACGGCATTCGAAATCCGGTTGAAGGAGGAGGCCACGGCGCTGGACGACGTGGTGGTGATCGGCTACGGCGCCGTCAGAAAGCGTGACGTCTCGACGGCCATTTCGTCGATCAAGGCCGAGGATATCGCCAACCAGCCCATTTCGGACTTCCGCCAGTCGATGATCGGCAAGATGCCCGGCGTGCAGGTGATGCAGACGGGCGGCGATCCCGAAGGCAATGTCATGGTCCGCGTGCGCGGTATCAGTTCGGCCACGGCGGGCAACGACCCGTTGTACATCGTCGACGGCGTGCCGATGGAGAACGGCCTCTCGAACCTCAATGCGAACGACATCGAGTCGATGGAGGTGCTGAAGGATGCCTCGTCGGCCGCGATCTACGGTTCGCGCGGCTCGAACGGCGTGATCCTCATCACGACCAAGAAGGGCCATTCGGAGACCATCCAGGTGACCTACGACGGTTACTACGGCATTGAGCAGGTCTCGAAGAAGATCGACCTGATGAACGCCTACCAGTATGCGCAGTTTGCCAAGGAGGGGCACGACAACTCCTATTACAGCATCTATCCCGGCGGCACGGCGCCCAACGGCGAACGGCCCGAATCCTACATGAACTGGCCGGTGGAACTTACGCCGTATCTGAACGGCGAACCGGGACTGACCGACACCGACTGGCAGGATGCCATCTTCCGCACGGCCTCGACCACGAGCCACAACGTCTCGGTTTCCGGGAAGGGCCAGCACGTCAACTACTTCATCTCCGCGAACTACTACTACAAGGAGGGTATCATCATCAACTCCGATTTCGAGAAGTATTCGTTCCGCCTGAACCTCGACGGCAAGTACAAGAACTTCAAGTACGGCGTGAACTTTTCGCCGTCGTATTCGAAATCGAACCGTGTGAATGCTTCGGGTTCGTACAGCTCGGGCGGCGTGGTGCAGTCGGCGCTGTGCTCGAACCCGATGTGGCCCGTTTACAACGAGGACGGGACCTTCAATTTCCAGGGCAACGGCTACTGGCGCATCGGTAACGACTACCAGCACAATGAGATCCTGAACCCCGTGGCGCTGGCGACGCTCAAATCCGACGTCGTAGACCGCATGGCCATGACCGGCCGGGCGTTCCTCGGGTATGACATCTGCAAGGGCCTCTCGTTCCAGACCTCGATCGGCGGCACGTTCTACGGCGCGCACAACGACACCTACTCCTCCTCCGAACTGGAAACCATCGGCAAGGCCAACTACGGCAAGAAATCCAATCCCGTCGGCTACAGCTCTTCGGGCTTCTACTTCAACTGGCTCGTCGAAAACCAGCTGACCTATTCGCGGGATTTCGGCGACCATTCGCTGACGGCCGTGCTGGTGCAGTCGGCGCAGAAGGAGACCTACAAGGGCAACAACGTCACGGCCACGGACTACCCGAACGACTACAACCAGACGATCGGGGGCGGGACCGTGAACGACGGCGATTCGAAGACCGACGAGTGGTCGCTGGCCTCCTACCTGGCGCGCGTGCAGTACAGCTACAAGGGCAAATACATGCTTTCGGCGGCGATTCGTGCCGACGGTTCGTCGCGCTTCGGGCGGAACAACCGCTGGGGATACTTCCCTTCGGCCTCGGCCGCGTGGCGCATCTCCGGCGAACCCTTCTTCCAGAACGCCGAGGCGCTCCGCTGGGTCAGCGACCTGAAGTTGCGCGCCAGCTACGGTCAGACGGGTAACTTCCAGATCGGCAACTACAAGCACCTGGCCACGATGGACGGCGACAACTACATCCTCGGGACGGGCAGCGGCTCGCTCGTGAACGGATACAAGCCCACGAACGTCGCCAACCCGAACCTTACTTGGGAGAAGACCTCGATGTTCAACGTCGGAGCCGATCTGAGCCTTCTGGGCGGTTATTTCAACCTGACGGCCGAGTATTACTACGCCAACACGACGGACATGCTGCTCGAAGTGCCGATCCCGCACCTGACGGGTTACAGCACGACGCTGATGAACATCGGCAAGGTGAACAACCGCGGCTGGGAGCTTTCGGCCACCTCGCAGCACTCCTATGCCAACGGCATCAGCTACTCGCTCAATGCCAACTGGGCGGCGAACACCAACGAGGTGAAGGCGCTCGGGGCCAACGACACGCCGATCATCACCTCGGGGAGCGTCGAGCACGCCTACTATATCACGAAGGTCGGCGAACCGATCGGTTCCTACTACGTGCTCGTGCAGGACGGGATTTTCAAGAATGCCGAGGAGTTGAAGGCCTACCCGCATTTCGACACCACGCAGCCGGGTGACTTCCGCTTCGTGGACGTCAACGGCGACGGCGTGATCGACACCAACACCGACCGCACGATCGTCGGCAACTACATGCCGGATTTCACCTACGGATTCGGCGGGACGTTCGGATACCGGGGAGTGGACTTTGCGGTGGCGTTCCAGGGGGTTCACGGCAACGAGATTCTGAACCTGAACCGCCGCTACCTGGACAACATGGAGGGCAACGTCAACGGGACGACTGCCGCGCTGAACCGCTGGGTCAGTGCCGACCAGCCGGGCGACGGCAACACCAACCGCGTGAACCGCAAGCAGACCGGCAACAACGGGCGCACGTCGACCTGGCACATCGAGGACGGCAGCTACCTGCGTCTGCAGAACATCGCCCTGGGCTACACGCTTCCGGCGAAGTGGACCCGGAAGTTCTATGTCGAGCGGCTGCGCGTCTATGTCTCGGCACAGAACCTCGTGACGTGGACGGCCTATTCGGGCTACAACCCGGAGGTCAGCGGCAGCACGAGCGCCCTGACGCCCGGCGAGGACTACGGAACCTATCCGCTGGCCAAAACCTACATGGTCGGTCTCAATGTTACCTTCTAATACGACACGAAAGATGAAAAAGATACGGATTTTCGGCGCAGTCATTGCGCTGCTCGGCCTGGGTTCGTGCGGCGAGTCGTTCTTCGACCTCACGCCGAACTACGAAGTGGCCGTCGACGACATCTATGAGACGGCGAGCGATTTCGACATCGCCGTGGTGGGCTGTTATGCCAAATTCCAGACCCAGGTGAACTACTATACGGAGCTGTGCGAGTACCGCAGCGACAACCTCTACCTCGATGCCCCGACGACCGGAACACAGGACCGCTACGACATCGACCAGTTCCGCGACAACGCCTCGAACGGCATTCTCGAAGATGCCTGGGCGAACTTCGACAATGCGGTCTACCGCTGCAACATGGTGCTCGACCGCATCGACGGGGCCGATTTCGACGAGCGGCTCAAAGCACAGTACAAGGGTGAGGCGATGTTCCTGCGGGCCTATACCTACTTCATGAAGTACCGGCTCTGGGGCTGCGTCCCCACGACGCGGCGGGTCGTGACGGTCGAAGAGGCGTTGCGGATCGGGCGTTCGTCCGAGGAGGAGATGTTCGATCTGATTGCGGGCGACCTGCAGGAGATCGTCGACCAGGCGATGCTTCCCGAATCCTACGACGGGGCCGATGCGGGGCGTGCGACGCTCGGAGCCGCGCGGGCTTTGCTGGGCAAGGTCTACCTGACGTTCAAGAAGCCGCAGCAGGCTGTCAACGTGCTGAAAGAGGTCGTCGGGAAGTACGCCCTGCTGGAGAATGTGGCGGATGTCTTCGATGTGAACAACAAGATGAACGGCGAGATCATCTTCGCCATCCGTTTCAACAAATCGGTGGTCGACGAGGGGCACGGCGCCTGGTTCTCGATCTCGAACCTGACGGACAACTCGGGCCAGAGCCCCGTCCTGAAGGCGCTTTACAGCGATGACGACGCCCGCCGGGCGCTGATCGAATACCAGAAGGTGCCCGACGTGCAGCTCTACCTGATGAAGAAGTTCTTCGACACGCGCGATGCGACGACGCTCCAGTATGGCAACGACCAGATCCTGCTGCGCTATGCCGATGTGCTGCTGCTCTATGCCGAGGCGCTCAACGAGGTGGGATACGACGGTTCGTCGGCTTCGCCGGCTCTTGAAGCCCTCAATGCCGTGCATACCCGTGCCGGGCTGGCTCCGCTGAACATTACGGATCTGCCCGATCAGGATTCGTTCCGCCGTGCCGTCTGCCTCGAACGGCAGAAGGAGTTCCCCTACGAGGGGCAGCGGTGGTTCGACCTCGTGCGCATGGGCTATGCCAAGGAGGCGATGGCGGCCGAAGGCCATGCCATTCAGGATTATCAGCTGCTTTATCCGATTCCCAATACGGAGCTCGAACGCATCAACGATACGTCGCTGCTGTGGCAGAACCCCGGTTATTAATGGTTAAAACGAATGACGACGATGAAAAACATACTTTTTTGGGCGCTTTCAGGCGCCGTGCTGCTGGCGGGATGCAGCAAGGATCAGCTGCCGCAGGCTTCGTTCGACCGCTTTCAGGTCGAGACGGTGACGGCCACGGCGGGCGACGGTACGGCCACCGTCTCATGGACCGCACAGGCGGAGAAACCCCAGCCGCTCGACTACTGCGTCTCCTGGACGCCTGACAATGCCCAGCTTGCGGGCGGTGAAGCGACGGTCGACGCCGGACAACATTCGCTGACGGTCGACGGACTGGTCAACGACTGCACCTACACGTTTGCCGTGCAGGCGCGCTATGCAAGCGGGTTGTCGATGAAGGTCACGGCCTTCGCGACGCCGAAATCGACCCGCATCGCGGCCTCGAACTTCAAGGCGATGGCCGGTGACGGTCGGGTCTTCCTTTCGTGGACGGCCCCCGAGACCTTGCTGGACTACACCTACCGGCTGATTGTCTCCTCGGCTTCGGGCGACGACAAGACGCTGACGATCGACTCCGACGAAGTGTCCTGTCTGGTCGAAGCCCTGACCCACGACCGGGAATATGCCTTTGCGCTGACCTGCGTCTACGACCACGGCGACTCCGAGACGCTGACGGCCACGGCGACGCCCGGACTGATCGATCCGTTTGTGGTGACGCCCACTTCGTCGGCCGACCTGGCTTCGCTGCGGCAGTTCGAACTCAGCTCGTTTGAATACAATCCGGCCTATTTCGTGCGCGGCACGGTGGCTTCGGTTCATTGGGATTTCGGTGACGGAGGCTCTTCGGATGAGGAGATTCCGCTCTACGCCTTTGCCAAGACCGGAACGTGGACCGTAACGTTGACGGTAACCTACGAGGATCAGACTACGGAGTCGGCCACCCGGGAGATCACGGTTTCGGGCCTTGCCTGGTCGACGTTCCCGAACGCCGGATACCAGAAGGCCAGCCAGATTGCCTTCACGCCCGACGGACAGACACTCTATACCATTTCGCAGACCGATAAGAAACTCATTGCCGTGAATGCCATCACGGGCCAGACGCGCTGGAGCTATACGACCGATGCCGCGACCTACGGCGCCGGGCCTTCGGTCGGTGCCGACGGCACGGTCTATTTCGGAACCGAGGATGACGGAGGTTCGTTCTATGCCGTTTCGTCGACCGGCTCCCTCCGCTGGAAGAAATCGCTCGGCGCGAAGGTGCAGGCCGCTCCTGCGGTGACCTCCGACGGGATGGTCTATGCGCTGGCCAACGACGGACGCCTCTATGCGTTCGATGCGGCGTCGGGCGACGAGCGGTGGTCGGCCGTGCAGAGCGGTGTGGGCGGCGGTGTTGTCGTCGATGCCGACGGGACGGTCTACATCGGCACTTCGACCGGCCTCTGGGCCTATACGGTATCCGGGCAGATGAAATGGGCTTCGGCAACGGCCTATGCGGTCACCGAACGGGGCGGTTCGCTGGCCTTGCATGACGGGGTGCTGTATGCCGTGCTGAAGGCCTCGTCGAAGGGCTGCGTGGCCGTGAATACATCGGACGGAAGCGAACTCTGGCACTACGAAACGACCAACGGCGACTGCTACCACCCGGCCGTTGACAGTGAGGGTACGGTCTACTTCTGCGAGAAGAACGGCTACCTCTATGCCGTAACGAAGAACGGCTCGCTCAAATGGGAGGACAAGAGCGCCACCAGCTACATCTATTCGGGATTCGCGCTCGACGAAGCCGGTACGGCCTACATCTCGCAATATGTTTCGCCCTTCTCGCTGCTGGCCTTCGACGCCTCGGGCAACCGTTCGGAATACACCTCGATCGGTTCGCAGACGATGAGCCCCGTGACGATCGGCCCGGACCAGCGCCTCTACTACGGCAAGAACGGCGAGTTCGGCGCCATCGGGCTGCCCCGTCCTGCGGCGACGTCCGGCTGGCCCATGCGCGGCGGAAATGCACAGGGCAGCAACTCCTTGAAATAGCCATGAAAAGGCTTTTGATTCTTTTGACTGTCTTTCTGCTCGGTATGGAGATCCCGGTTTCGGCCCAACGGCCCGAGGTCGGGACCTCCACCGCCGTGTGGGGGACCATCCCGACCGTCGGGCAGCTCCGACAGGCCCGCGCCGACGGCATTCCGTGGGTTGAAGTTGCCGTGAACCAATGCTACCGGGGCGTTCCCGAAGAGGAGCAGATCCCCCGGATGAAACTGTTGAAAGAGCGTCTCGACAGCGCCGGGATGCAGGTTTGGTCGGTGCATCTTCCCTTCTCGCGCACACTCGACATTTCGGTTGCGGACGATTCGCTGCGGGCGGAGAATGTGGCATTCATCGCGAAGATGATCCGCCGGAGCTGCGAGTTTTATGCGCCGCAGCGGCTGGTGCTGCACCCCAGCTCGGAGCCGATTGCCGACAGCCTGCGCGAGCAGCGGCTCGGAAATGCCGTCGTATCGATCCGTACACTCAAAGGGGTGGCCGACGAGTGCGGCGTGGAGCTCTGCATCGAGAACCTTCCCCGCACCTGCCTGGGCAATACGCCCGAGGAACTGGTGCGCATCGTCGATGCCGTGCCGGGCGTCGGGATCTGTTTCGATACGAACCACTATACGCAGGGATCGATCGCTCATTTCATCGAAGTGGCCGGCCGCCGGATCCGAACCCTGCATATCTCCGACTACGACTTCGTGAACGAATGCCACTGGCTTCCCTACGAGGGGCTGATCGACTGGGGAGCCTTCCTTGTCGGCCTGCGGGAAAAGGCCCGCTACGACGGCGTGCTGATGCACGAGGTGAAGAAGCTGCGCCGCGACGGCAGCCGGACCTCGACCCGGGATATCGCCGCGGGGTTCGAACGTATGTGCGAAGACTACAGCGAATTAAATCAAACGATGCCATGAAATTTTTCTTTCGTCTGTTTTTGACCGTGTCGCTGGCAGCCGGAGTTGCGGCCTGCAACGAAAAAGGGGAGGAGCGGACACCCGAACCCCCGCAGCCGAATGTCGCGGCGGAGACGATGGAGGCGCTGTGGGCGACCTCGCCGCTCGATGCGGATCTCACGACGCGACGCGAACTCTTTTCGACGATTCAAAGTTATGCCGACGCCTGTTCGAGTGCGACCTTTTCGAGTTTCCTCGATGCCGACGAACGGCTGGCGGCCTCGCTGGTGAAGAGCGAGAAGATCCTGACCTGCTACGATGCGGCTTTCGACCGCGTGCTGAACGGTCTGCGCGAACAGGCGCCTGCTGCGGGCGAGGTCCATATCTGGATGCTCTACAACATGGGCTATGTCGTCCGCACGCCTTCGGGCTGCTTCGGCGTGGACATCTACCACCGCCGGGCCGCCGAACTGGCCCCGTACCTCGACTTCTACGCCTCGACGCACGTCCATCAGGACCACAAGAGCCTGCCACTGATCGATGCGATGCTTGAATCCGGAAAACCCGTCGTGACGAACTACCTCGAACGGCCGGGATACGCATACACCTCGGAGACGGCCAAAGACTACACGATCGGCAACTTCGCACTCCACACCTTCATCACGAACCACAACAACGGCTCGACGAACGTGCCCGTGACGGTCTTCCAGATCGACTGCGGTGCCGATACCGGCCATTTCGTGCTGCTGCACTCCGGCGACTCGAACTTCCAGCCCGAGCAGTTCGACGTGACGGAGGAGATCGACCTCTACATCCTGCGCTATGCGCCCAACGAACTGACCGAGAACAATGTCCTCGGCAAGCTATTCACCCCGAAATACGCGCTGCTGTCGCACATCCTGGAGCTCTCGCACGCCGATCCCTCGACGTCGCGCTGGACCCTCGAACAGGGGCTGAACCGCGCTTCGAAACTCGACTGCGAACACAGTTACATGCCTTTCTGGGGCGAGCGGCTGATCTGGAAAAACCATAAACTCGAATAAACCATGACACGAATCATATCCTGCCTGCTGGCCCTTGTCGTGCTGGCAGGCTGCTCCGGAGAGGCCCGTCAGGGCGCCGCTCCGGAGTCCCGGGCCGAAAGGCTTCGGGAACGCCTCCTGGCGGGCGATACCTCTGCGGTCTTCGTTGTGGCGCACCGCGGCGACTGGCGCTACGCCCCCGAGAACTCCGTGGCGGCCATCGAACACTCGATCGCCGTGGGGGTGGATGTAGTTGAACTGGACCTTCAATTGACCCGTGACAGCGTGCTGATTGTCATGCACGATGCCACACTGAACCGAACGACCACGGGCCGTGGAAAGGTGGCCGACTGGACGCTCGATTCGATCCGCACGCTCCGGCTCAAAAACGGCTGCGGTATCCGGACCAAACACCCGGTTCCGACCCTCGAAGAGGCGCTGCTGGCCGCCAAGGGGCGCGTGCTGGTGAACCTCGACAAGGCCGACCGCTACTTCGATCTTGTGGTGCCGGTGCTGGAACGGACCGGCACGACGCGCCAGATCGTCATGAAGGGCTCGAAACCCGCCGAGGAGGTCCTTGCCCTGTACGGGAAATACCTCGGCGAAGTGATCTACATGCCGGTCGTGAACCTCGACCGCGAGAACGCCGCGGAGTTGATGCAGGGGTACGTCGCCGACCTGAAGCCCGCAGCCTGCGAACTGCTCTATGCCCGGGCCGAAGATACGGTCCTGCCGCTGCGGATGCGCGACACGCTGCGCGGCCGGGCGTTGATCTGGTACAACACGCTGTGGGACACCCTGTGCGGCGGCCACGACGACGACCTGTCGCTCGAAGATCCCGATGCGGCGTTCGGCTATCTGATCGACACGCTCGGCGCCCGGATCCTCCAGACCGACCGCGCCGAACACCTGCTCGACTACCTTCGCCAACGCGGGTTGCACGACTAATTTCTCGAAAACCATGAGCCTGCTGAAATTTTTTGCCATCTCACCGGCTTCGGAGCCGCTGACCGATCCCGAAGCCGTCCGCAAACGCTACGGGCGGCTGCGCTGGTCGGTGTTCCTCTCCGCCACGCTCGGATACGGACTCTACTACGTCTGCCGGTTGAGCCTGAACGTCATCAAGAAACCGATCGTCGATGCCGGGGTGCTCTCCGAGAGCGAACTGGGCATCATCGGCTCGGGGTTGTTCATCACCTATGCCGTCGGCAAGCTGACGAACGGCTTTCTGGCCGACCGCAGCAACATCCGCCGCTTCCTGGCGGCGGGACTGCTCGTCACGGCGCTGATCAACCTCGTGCTGGGCTTTACGACTTCGTTCGCCGTCTTCCTCGTGCTGTGGGCCGTGAACGGCTGGGCGCAGTCGATGGGAGCCGCGCCGTGCGTCGTGGCCTTGTCCCGCTGGTTCGGAGACAAGGAGCGCGGAACCTTTTACGGGCTGTGGTCGTCGAGCCACAACATCGGCGAGGCGATCACCTTCATCGTAACGGCCGTGATCGTCGCCTCGTTAGGCTGGCAGTGGGGGTTCCGCGGCGCCGCCGTACTGGGGTTGCTGGGCTTCCTCGTCGTCGTGCTCTTCATGCGCGACACGCCCCAGAGCAACGGCCTGCCGCCCGTGGCGGTCTACAAGGGCGACCAGCCC
>CALUMM010000011.1 GCA_944321755.1 uncultured Alistipes sp. | reverse complement strand
GGATGTAGCTCAGTTGGTTAGAGCGTCGGATTGTGGTTCCGAAGGCCGAGGGTTCGAGCCCCTTCTTCCACCCCAGGAGCGCCGAGAGAGGGAGGAAAGAGAGGGGCGTGAGGAAACGTGAAAAGACGTAAAAAAGCCCCACCGAAGCCCCACCCAAAGTAAAAAAGCCTTATGTATCAATGATATGTAAGGCTTTTTCATTTTAATGGCATGTGCGTTTTTCTTTTTGCCGGAATACCGGACATCCCTTTCATCGGGTTCAACACGGAATTTATAGAATCAACCCGGTAACATTTCTCCAGGAAATAGATTAACTTTGTCTGCAAGGCTGCCTGCCAACGCATATCGAAGCGTTTGCACGGCCGCTTCCTGTTCGAGACAAGACACCATGAAAAGATTCTTGACATCCATACTCCCTGCCCTTGCTTTTTGGATCCAGGCACAGGCCTCGGAACTCCTGCTCTGGAAAAACATTCCCGTCGGCAACATGCCGATGGCCGTCCATGCAATCACCCGCGCTGAAAACGGATTGATCTGGCTGGGAACCGATTACGGTCTTTTCGGTTATGACGGCTACAAGATATACGGGTATGGTCCAGACAACGGATTCCCCGGATGCCAGATCTATGGAGTCGAAGCCCGCAAAGGGACGCTCTATCTCGGCACAAACAACGGATTGCAGATCCTCGATACCCGATCGGGGACGGTGCGATACCCGGTTGCCGACCACAACCCCTCCGAAATCCGCACCATGATCTCCGAGGAGGACAAATTGTGGATCGGAGCCCTGTCCGGGCTGTACGAATACGATTTCCAGACCGACGAATTGCGAAAATGCGCCGTGGACCTGCCCCACGATGCCGTATATGCCCTTTTATACGACCGGGGCGGCCTCTATGTCGGGACCTATCGCGGGCTGTGCCGGTACGACCTCTCCGACAACCGCATCGAACCCATCGAACTCAAATACCGGGGTGTCGACAAATCCTCGATTTTCGTCAACGCTCTGGCCCTCGATCCCGGGAATCGGGTGCTTCATGTCGGCACGGAAGGCAGTATGCTCGCCTATGACCTGTCGGCGCAGCGCGTCGTGGCCGAAACCTTGAAGGGCAATTCGGTCAAATCGCTGCAACTCTGCGCCGAGGGCATTCTGGCCGGAACCGACAACGGGCTGTATCTCCTCAACGAAAAGCAGGGAACGACGCTGTACCGGCACGATTCGCGTATTCCGGGCTCCATCGGCAACAACATCATCTGGTCGCTGAGGGTCGATGCCGACGGCAACCTGCTGGCCGGTACGGATACGGGACTTTCGATCACCAACACGACCGCCGGGCTGAACATCATCCAGTTGAGCACCCTGACCGGACGCGGCGACGGCAACCAGATCTCCTCCATGCTGCGCGATTCGGACGGAGCCTTGTGGTTGGGCGGGCCCAACGGCATCATCCGCACGGCGGACGAGGGGACCGAATGGTTCCTGCCCGGGAGTGCGAACAGCGGACTTTCGCACAACCGTATCCGCGACATCTTCCAGGACCGCAACGGAACGGTCTGGGTGGCAACCGACGGCGGACTGAACCGTTTCGACAAGCGCCGACATCGCTTTGAGAGTTTCCATATCGAGGATGCCAGCGGAAAATACAATGCCAACTGGTGCTACAGCATCGTCGAGGATGCTGACGCACACCTCTGGGTGGGCAGCTACCTGGGCGGTATCATGGCCGTGGACCCCGCGACACTGAAAACCGGCGAGGTATGCCGGGCACAGCAGGCGATCAATACGGAGACGGGGCTGCCCAACAATCTCGTCAACCGGATCGCCCTGGACCGCCGGGGTGTCCTGTGGGCCATTCTCTTCCGGGACGACTCCCTGATCCGGCTCGACAACGGCAGCCAACAGCGCATCAGCGTAAAGGAGCTGACCGGCAACTACCCCAACACGCTCTACATCGATCCGGACGATGAGGTCTGGGTTGGGGCGACCGACAAACTCCTGCGGGTGTCGCAGGATATGAAACAGACCCGTGTATATCAGCTTCCGACCAGCGGATCGGGAAGCGACAACATCATCGACCTGGAAAAGGTCGGGGCTGACCTGTGGATCGTCACCTCGACCGGTGTATGGACGTTGGACACCGATTCGGGCGAAGTCAACCTGCTGCCCGTTCCCGACCGATCGTACTCCTCCATCTACCTCGACCCCGCGGACGGAAGCGTTCTGCTGGGGAGCATCGACGAAATCATTCAGGTCAACCCCGGATGGATTGTCGACGACATCCGGGATAAAAGGGTGAACATCATGCGGACAATTGTCGACGGAAAGGTTGCGTCGACGCCGTTTCTCGCGGGAACCGAGCTGTCAGCCATCACGTTGAAGTCCGCCTCTGACGATTTGAAAATCGAGCTGAGTTCGCTCGACTGCAACCCGGTAATGACCTATCGCTACGCATACCATATCCCCGGGATTACGGATGATTACGTAGTGCTGCCTCCGGGAGAGAACACCCTCTCCGTCCCGCATCTGCCGTCCGGGACCCACGAACTGTTCATCAAGCATTACGCCGCCGGGGCCACGCCGATAACGCTGCAGGTCAAGGTGCTCGCGCCTTGGTATGCGCGCTGGTATGCCATCTGCGCCTACCTTCTCATCCTCGGCGGGGCAACGCTTTCGACGATTGTCCTGCTGCGGCGCCGCGACCGCAAACGGCTCGAACAGCGCGAACGCGACCAGGCGCTGGCCAGCATCCGCCACAAGATGGAATTCCTGACCAACATCTCGCACGAACTGAAAACCCCGCTTTCGATGATCCTCGGGCCGGTGAGCCAGCTGCGCGAGGAGGTTACGGACAAGAAGATGCGCCACACGCTCGACGTGATCCACAAGAATGCCGTCCGGATCAACGAAATGGTCCACAAGACCGTCGAGATCGACCGCGTGGACCTCGAAACGGAGGCTCCCGTCATCCGTTCGCGGGTCGATGTCACGGAGTTCTGCCGGAGCATTGTCGACTCCTACGCGGAGGCGTGGCCGTCGGTGCATTTCGTCTTCACGGCCAACAATGAGCCCCTGACGGCCGAATGGGACGTCGTGAAGATGGAATCCGTCTTCAACAACCTCATCTCCAATGCGTGCAAGTACTCGAAGGAGGATGCCACGATCGGATGCTCCATCCGACGGGTCGGCAGTTCGATCGAGATCCGGGTTTCGGACGACGGCGTAGGGATCCCCGCCGGGGAGCAGCAGCTGATTTTCCAACGGCTGTTCCGCTCGTCGCGCACCGCCGAGATGAAGAACGGAACCGGCATCGGGCTCTATCTGGTCAAGCGCTACGTCGAGATGCACGGCGGGGAGATCGGCGTGGAGAGTTGCGAAAACATGGGCACGACCTTCACCGTCCGGCTCCCCTACAAGGCGCCCGAGGCATCCGCAGCCCCGACCCACGAGGCAAACCCGGATCTGGCCAAACCCCGGATCCTCATCGTCGAGGACAACCGGGCCGTTGCCGAACTCATCCGGGATATTCTTTCGGAGCACGGCGAGTGCCAGATCGCCTCGAACGGCCGGGCCGGGCTTGCCCTGCTGCCGACCTTCCGTCCGGAGCTGATCCTCACCGACGAGATGATGCCCGTCATGTCGGGACTGGAGATGTGCCGCCGCATCAAGGCGATGCCGGCCTTCGCATCAATCCCCATCATCATGGTGACGGCCCGGGAGGACAACGAAACGGAGACGCAGGCGGCCCGCCTCGGCATCGACACCTTCCTCTCGAAGCCCTTCGAGGCGCCCCTGCTGCGGGCTCTGGTGAAACAGCGGCTGCAGGCGAAGGACGCGGTCCGGGAGTCGCTGCGCATCGAGCAGATCACCTCCGTGGCGCCGATCGTCGCCGAATCGGGCAGCGAACGCCTGCTCGACCTGGTGACCCGCACGATCGAGGAGCATATCGACGACACCGAACTGAACGTGAAGTCGCTGTGCGAAAAGACCGGGATCGGGAACAAACAGCTCTGCCGCCTGATCAAGAAATACGCGGGGATCACGCCCGTCGAATACATCCGCCAGATCCGCATGAAGAAGGCCGTCATGCTGTTGTCACAGCACAAGTTCACCATCGCCGAGATCGCCTACATGGTGGGGTTCGGCACACCGTCGTACTTTACCCGCTGTTTCGTCGCCCAATATGGCTGCAAGCCGAGCCAATATCAGGATATTGTTGATAAATAGGTTATTATGTAAACATATCACAAATGGGACGGTGTCCCATATGTTGCATGATTTGTCTCTTTTGTGCGAGACGGGCTCGTTCGGGTTCGGTAATTTTGTGATGACGGCCGGGATGATTACCGGTCCGTCCGACCAATTAACTAACCTATCGAAAAGTCACGAAGTATGACTGAACCTAAACTCATCGCATGGATGCCCCATTCGATGGCATCGCACTCACCCGTTCCGGCCCGGCGGCAAAAGGCCGGAAGGGCGTCAATCCTGTGGCGCTGCGTGTGGATCCTGCTTGCCGCAGTGCTGCTCTGCCCGACAGGCGCATTTGGCCAAAGCACAAGAAAAATCACGGGGACCGTCTCCGACGACTCGGGGATGCCGCTCATCGGCGCCACGGTCCAGGTAGTCGGCACCACCGTGGGAACCGCCACGGACCTCAACGGCGCCTACCAACTGAACGTCCCGGCAACGGCCGCACAACTGATCGTCTCCTATGTGGGATATGTCACGCAGACGGTCGACATCACCGCCGAAGTCATGGACATTACGCTCCGCACCGACGCCCAGAGTGTCGAGGAAATCGTGGTCATCGGCTACGGCGTCCGCAAAAAGAATGACCTGACCGGTTCGGTGGCCTCGGTCGGCGAGAAGGATTTCAACAAAGGTATGATCTCCTCGCCCGAGGCGCTGGTCAACGGCAAGATCGCCGGGGTGCAGATCGTCAACGGAGGCGGTTCGCCGACCGCCGGATCGACCATCCGCATCCGCGGTGGGGCTTCGCTGAACGCTTCGAACGACCCGCTCATCGTGTTGGACGGCGTTCCGATGGAGGTGGGCGGTTCGGTCTCCGGGAGCGGCAACTTCCTGAGTCTGATCAACCCCAACGACATCGAGAGCATGACGGTGCTGAAGGATGCCTCGTCGACGGCCATCTACGGATCGCGCGCCTCGAACGGCGTCATCATCATCACGACGAAAAAGGGTTCGGGTGACGGGCTGAAGCTCTCGTTCCAGACGACGAACTCCCTCTCCGCGAAGACCCGCACGGCCGACATGCTCTCGACCGACGAATTCATCTCCATCGTGAACCAGTACGGCACCGACCGGCAGAAATCGTTGCTGGGCACGGCCCGCACCGACTGGAACGACGAGATCTACCAGCTGGCCTTCGGTACGGACAACAACCTCAGCCTGTCGGGACGCGCGGCCAAGTGGCTGCCCTTCCGCGTCTCGGCCGGGGTCTATTATCAGGACGGTATCCTCAAGACCGACAACGCCCGCCGATTCACGGGCAACCTGAATCTCAGCCCGACCTTTTTCCAGAACGACCTCCGGTTCAACATCAGTCTGAAGGGGGCCTACTCCAGGAACCGTTTTGCCGATACCTCGGCCATCTGGGGCGGTGCAACGCTCAACCCGACGATCCCCGTCTATTCGGGCAGCGACGCCTTCGGCGGCTACACCGAGGCGGTCGACAACAACGGCGCCCCCGTCACGGGAGCCCTGGCCAACGCCGTAGGGCGGTTGAATCAATACGAATCCACGTCGGATGTCTACCGCGTGGTCGGGAACGTCGACATCGACTGGAACGTCCGTTGGGTCAAGGGGCTGCGGCTCCATGCCACCGGCGGTTACGACTGGTCGCAGGGCGAGGGGCACATCTACGTGCCGAAGGAGGCCTACGCCTACTATACGACCGGCGGCCGCGACTACGACTACGGCCCGCAGCGCAACTACAACCGGCTGCTGACCCTCTATGCCAACTACAACCGCGACATCGAGGCCATCCGTTCGAACATCGACCTGACGGTCGGTTACGACTACCAGTTCTGGAAGTACACAACGCCGTTCTACGCCGAGCTCAATGTCGACGGCGTACAGCAGTCCTCGACGGCGGCCACCGACCAGCGGCACGCCCTGATCTCCTACTACGGACGTCTGAACTACACCCTGATGGACCGCTACCTGCTGACGGTCACCATGCGTCGCGACGGTTCTTCGCGCTTCTCGAAGGATAATCGCTGGGGCACCTTCCCCTCCGTAGCCCTTGCCTGGCGCATCTCGCAGGAGGAGTTCTTCGCGCCGCTGCGCCGGGTGGTCAACGATCTGAAGCTCCGCGTTTCGTACGGCGTGACGGGCCAGCAGGACGGCATCACGAACTACGGCTACATCCCCGTCTACACGCCGGGACTCGACGGTGCGCAGTACCAGTTCGGCGGAAACCCCGTCTATACCTACCGCCCCGAGGCCTACAACCCCGAGCTGAAGTGGGAGACGACCAAGGCGTGGAACTACGGCCTCGATTTGGCACTGCTCGACAACCGGATCACCTTCTCGGCGGATTACTACACGCGCAAGACCGAGAACCTCCTGGCGACGGTTCCCGTTCCCGCGGGCACGAACTTCGACAAACTGATGCTCGAAAACGTGGGCAACGTCGACTCCCAGGGTGTCGAGCTCTCCCTCACGGCCCACCTCCTCGACACGAAGGACTGGAGCTGGACGGCCAGTGCCAACGCCGCCTGGCAGCAGGTGCGGATCCGCAACCTCACCCTGACGCCCGGAGCCCCGAGCCCCGACACGGAGGTCGGACCGTGGATCGACGCCTACCAGATGCAGGTCTTCTCGACGGATTACGCCCCCTACTCGTTCTACCTCTACAAGCAGCTCTACGACCCCGAGACGGGACGCCCGATCGAGGGTATGTACGCCGATCTGGACGGCGACGGGGAGATCACGACCAACGACCGTTACCACTGCCACTCGCCGGCCCCGGACTGGATCCTCGGATTCTCGACCTCGGTGCGGTACCGCAACTGGACCCTCTCGACCTCGCTGCGCGCCAACCTCGGCGGATACATCTTCAACGGCATGGCGATGAACACGGGAGCCTGGGAGACGATGAGCTACAACGACTACCAGTTGAACAACCTCAGCCGCAGCTTCCTCGACACACGCTTCACCAAGCGGCAGTATCTGAGCGACTACTATCTGGAGAACGCCTCGTTCCTGAAGATGGACAACCTGCAACTGACCTACGATTTCGGAAAGGTGTGCAAACATCTCAACCTGCAGGTCTCGGCCATGGTGCAGAATGTCTTCACGCTGACCAACTATTCGGGCGTCGATCCCGAAACGGCCAACGGCGTGGATTCCTCGGTCTATCCCCGTCCGCGCATCTATTCGCTGACTATCGGTCTCAACTTCTAAACCTACAACCATGAAAATTCGAACCATTCTATATTCCGCACTCTTCGGGCTGGGACTTCTGACCGTATCCTGCGTCGGCGACCTCGACCAGATGCCCACGACCGAAACCACCTCCTCGGAGGTCTATGCACAAGCCTCGAACTACCGCATGGTGCTGGCAAAGATCTACGCCTCATACGTCCTTGCCGGGCAGGGTCAGGGCGGCGCCGACGGCGACCTGACGACGATCAACGGGCAGGATTTCTCGCGCGGCTACTTCAACCTGCAGGAGGCCGCCACGGACGAAGTGGCCAACACGTGGCTCTCGGGCAACAACCTCTCGGATCTGACTTACATGAGCTGGAGCGAGAAGGATTCGTGGGTTTCGGACTCCTACTACTGGCTCTACTTCAACATTTCGCTCTGCAACGAGTTCCTGCGCCACTGCACGGAGAGCGAAATCGCCCGTTTCGAGGCCTCGGAGCAGTCCGAGATCCGCACCTACCGCGCCGAGGCGCGTTTCATGCGCGCCCTGAGCTACTGGATGGTACTCGACCTCTACCGCCAGGGCCCCAAGGTCGATGAGAATACGCCCGTCAGCGGTTACATTCCCGAAGCGTTCGACGGCCCCGGGCTGTTCGACTTCATCGAGTCGGAGCTGACCACCCTCGTCGACGATGCCTCGGGACAGGCCCTTCCCGACACGAACGAATACGGACGGGCCGGTAAGCCCGCAGCCTGGGCGCTTCTGGCACGTCTCTACCTCAACAGCGCCGTCTACCGCGGGAGCGTCGACGTGCAATACTACACGGATTGCATCTCGGCCTGCCAGGAGATTATCGGCAATCCGGCCTTCTACCTGGAGCCGGATTATGCGAAGCTCTTCAACGCCGACAACCACAAGCGGACCCACGAGATCCTCTTTGCCATGGTGTGCGACGCCACGACGTCCGTAACGTGGGGCGGCGGCACCTACCTCGTCTGCGGGTCGTGCGGAAACTCCAGCTCGCAGGATCCCGCAAAATACGGGCTTTCGAGCGGCTGGGGCATGTTCCGGGCGCGGGGCGAGATCGTCGAGAAATTCGGCGACGTGGCAGCGACGGCCGACAGCCGGGCGATGTTCTACACCGACGGACAGGCCCAATACTTCACGGGAGCCATCGACAACCAGGCCGAAGGCTACTTTTTCGAGAAATTCACCAACCTGACCGACGAGGGCGAGGCGGCCTCGAACTCCGCGGCCACGGGCTGTTCGACCGACTACCCGCTGTTCCGCCTGGCGGACGTCTACCTGATGGCTGCCGAGGCCTCGCTCCGCGGCGGCGCGGGGCTGTCGCGCAGCGAAGCGCTGGATCTTGTCAACCAGGTGCGGCTGCGGGCCTATCGGCAGGACGAGAGCGGCAAAATCACCGATGCTGACCTGACGCTCGATTTCCTGCTCGATGAACGGGGCCGCGAACTCTATCTCGAATCGGTACGCCGCACCGACCTGATCCGCTTCGACCGCTTCACGACGGACAGCTACCTCTGGCAGTGGAAGGGCGGCGTGCTGGACGGACGCGCGGTCAACGCCCGCTACAACATCTACCCGATCCCCGACACGGATCTTACGGCCAATCCCAACCTTTCGAACCCGCTTTATTAGAACCGAACCATGAAACACATATTTCAAACCATTGCCTGCCGGAGTCTGCTCTGCGCCGCGCTTTTGGGAGTTGCCTCCTGCGCAAGCGACATCGAACCGGTCTACATCGAACCGACGGACGACATCTCGCTCGGCGGCGGATCGCACGACATCACGCTAAGTCCCGACACCCCGGACGCCCTTGTTCTGACCCTCTACTGGAGCGGCGACGGGCAGATCTCGCTGAGCGACCCGCAGCTGCAGGCCCCCGTAAACTATGCCGAACAGATCATCGAGCTGGCGAGCGACGCCGAGTTTGCCAACAAGCTCGAAATCACGCTCGACAAGAAGGCCCGTTCGTACCAGTTCCTCAACGACGATCTGAACGCCCTGCTCGGTCGGCTGGGATACGAGGCCGACCAAATGGCGCCCCTCTATATCCGGATCCGTTCGGTGCTGGGCGCCAACATCGACCCGACCTACTCCAACGTATTGGAGGTCAACGTGCAGATTTACCGCATCAGCCTGGTGCTCGGCACCGTGCTGGACAGCAACTGGGGCGAGACCTCGATGCGTCTGGCATCGCCCGAGGAGAACGGCATCTATACGGGCTTCATGGGCGTCACCGGATGGGAGAACTGGTGGTTCCGCGAGGCGAACAACGTGGTGTGGGGCAACCTCGGCGAGGACGGCAAGACCTTCTACGCTTCGTCGGATGACAGCCACTGGAACTTCTGGTTCCCGGAACCCGCAGGATGCTACTACACGACCCTCAATACGGTGGAGGGCTGGTGGAGCGGACTTCACATCGACCATCTGACCGTTGCGGGCGACCTCTCGGGCGAGATGGAGTTCAACCGCAAGACCCTGCAGTGGACGCTTCCCGTCAACCTTCCGGCCGCCACGACTGCCAGCATCACGATTTCGGGGCAAGGCAGCCTCTACAACCGGGAAACGACCGACATGGGGCCCGCCATTGCACAGAGCGTGGCCTTCGGCGGTGCGAGCGACGGCCTGCAGTTCGGCGAAACGGGCTCGACGATCAGCATCGAGGTTCCGGCCGGTGAAAACACCCTCATTCTCGACCTCTCCGACCCGCAGTGCTGGACGCTTACGACCGGTGAGGCAGCCGAGGAGCCCGAAGTGGCCACCTTGCTGTACTTCTCGGGACTCGTCACCTGGGGCAGCATCCCCGACGAGTATCTGACGCTCTACGACGAACCGTCGCTGAGCTACGGCGGAGCGCACTGGATCGACTCCGAATGGGGCTACCGGGTCTATCCCGCCCAGGAGTGGGATCCCGCCTACCACGCCGGAGCCGGCTCGACCGGGCTTTCGGGCACACTGATGCTGGCCGAATCCGACGCGAACATTCCGGCTCCCGAGGCAGGTCTGTATGTCATGGATTTCAGCATGAAGAACCTGACCTACACCCTGACGGCCGTCGAATCAGTAACCTTCACCGGCTTGAACGACGACTGGTCGGAGCACGAAATGGTACAGTCCGCAGAGAATCCCGAAGTCTTCGTCGGGGAGTTCGTCAAGGAGAAGGAGACCCCGTGGGGCGTAAAGGTGCTGATCAACCACGACTGGGGGCTCTTCTTCGGAGGCGGCAGCGGCACCCTGCGCCTGGGGCACTCGGAGGCCACGACCGGCTTCGACGGCGACAACGACCTGGAGATCGGCCAGACCTGCCTGCTGACCGTCGACCTCGGAAAACAGACCTATACCTATACCCTCAAATAACCGCATAATCCATGAAAATGACAACCATAGCATCGATTTTGTTTTGCTCGGCACTGCTGGGCGCATCCTGCGCGGAGGAGGGTCCTGTGACCGATCCGCGCCAGGAGGAGATCATCGTTCCCGAAAAAGAGACCGGATTTGCCCGCGGCGCCGACGTGAGTTGGCTGACGCAGATGGAGTCCGAAGGGCTGAAATTCTACACCCCGGGCGAGAACCGCGAGGAAATGGAGTGTATGCAGTTGCTGCGCGACTGCTGCGGCGTCAATGCCATCCGGCTGCGCGTGTGGGTCGATCCGGCCGAAGGCTGGTGCGGCGTGGACGATGTGGTGGTGAAGGCCCGCCGCGCCGAACGGATGGGACTGCGCACGATGATCGACTTCCACCTCTCCGACACCTGGGCCGATCCCGGCAACCAACAAATTCCCGCCGCATGGAACAATTACTCGCTTGAAGAGCTCTGCGAGGCCGTCGCCGCCCATGTCTCCACAACGCTGAAGGCCCTCTCGGCCGTCGGCGTCACCCCCGAATGGGTACAGATCGGCAACGAGACAACGCCGGGAATGCTCCTCCCGATGGGTTCGGTCGAGGCTCCCGAACAACTCGTAGCGCTGAACAACGCCGGATACGACGCCGTCAAGGCGGTTTGCCCCGAAGCGAAGGTAATCGTACATCTCGACGGCGGCAACGACCAGTGGCGTTACGACCGGATGTTCGGCCTTCTGGAGAACTACGGCGGCCGCTACGACATGATCGGCATGTCGGTCTATCCCTACTGGGCAGAGCAGGCCGGGGAGACGGGCGGCTGGGAAAAGGTCGCCGACGACTGTCTGGCGAACATCGAGCACCTGCGGAAGACCTACGGCAAGCCGGTTATGATCTGCGAGATCGGTATGCCCTACGATCAGGACGAGGCGTGTCGGCAGCTCATCGAGAAGATGATGACGGCCGACGTCGAGGGAATCTTCTACTGGGAGCCCGAAGCACCGAACGGCTACAACGGAGGGTATAATATGGGTTGTTTTGACAACGGTGCCCCGACAACGGCGCTCGACGCCTTCAAAGTTCAAGAATGATGAGAAGAGGTATTTTCTTTCTGTGGACGGTCATGGCCCTTTCGGGGGTCATGGCCGTCCGTGCCGCATCGCCGCGTTCAACCGTGACGCTCCACGACGGATGGGAGTTCTCCCGGGGTGAAGCCTCGGCCGAGAAGTCGTGGCAACCGGTCCGGATTCCGCACGACTGGGCGATCTACGGGCCCTTCGACCGACAGAACGACCTGCAGGAGGTGGCCGTCGAACAGAACGGCGAGCAGGTTGCCACCATCAAGACCGGCCGCACGGGAGGCCTTCCGTTCCTCGGCAAGGGCTGCTACCGGACGACGGTCACGATCGCGGACACCACGGACCGGAACTACGTGCTGCTTTTCGACGGTGCGATGAGCAATGCCCGTGTGCGGGTAAACGGCCGCGAGGTGGCCTACTGGCCCTATGGCTACAACTCGTTCGTCGCCGACATGACGTCGGTTGCCGTGCCCGGCGAAAACCACATCGAGGTGTCGCTCGAAAACTTCGAAAAGGCTTCGCGCTGGTATCCCGGGGCGGGTCTCTACCGCAACGTGCATCTGATCTCCACCCACCGGGTCCATATCCCGGTCTGGGGGACCCGCATCACCACCCCCACGGTCCACGACGATTACGCCAGCGTCGCGCTGGAGATCGAGGTGGAGGGCCTGGCTAAAAACCAAGGCGTCGACCTCGTTACGGACCTTCTCGATGCCGCGGGCAATACGGTTGCCACGGCCCGCAACCGCTATGTCTACCGCAGCCAGCGCTTCACGCAGCACTTTCTGGTGAACCGTCCGCAGCTGTGGTCGCCCGAGTCGCCGACGCTATACACGGCCCGCACGCGGATCGAGCGTGACAACGAAGTGCTCGACGAGTACGACACACGCTTCGGCATCCGCACGCTGGAATATGTTCCCGAAAAGGGCTTCTTCCTGAATGGGCGTCCGACCAAATTCAAGGGGGTGTGCAATCACCACGACCTGGGGCCGTTAGGAGCTGCCGTCAACCGGTCGGCGATCCGCTATCAGATCGAACTGTTGAAGGAGATGGGCGCCAATGCCATCCGCACGGCCCACAACATGCCGGCCCCCGAACTGGTCGAGCTGTGCGACGAGATGGGCATGATGCTGATGGTCGAACCCTTCGACGACTGGGGATTCCGTCCCAAATCGCCCAACGGATACGGACGTTTCTTTGCGGAGTGGGCCGAACGCGACATCACCAACATGGTCCGGGCCTACCGCAACGCGCCCTCGGTGGTCATGTGGTCGATCGGCAACGAGGTGCCCTCGCAGTGGGGGCCGGACGGGATGGACGAGCTGGTGATGCTGCGCGATCTGGTGCGCAGCCTCGACCCGACACGCCCGGTCACCTGCGGCATGGACCAGATCGGCGCCGTGCTGGACAACGGCTTTGCCGCGGCCCTCGACATCCCGGGCTTCAACTACAAGCCGCAACATTACGACGAGGCCTATGAACGTCTTCCGCAGCGGATAATCCTCGGTTCGGAGACCGCCTCGACAGTCTCGTCGCGCGGCGTCTACCACTTCCCCGTTACGTTCGCCGAACACAACGTGGTCCTGCACGACGACCACCAGTCGTCGAGCTACGACAACGAGACCTGCTCGTGGTCCAATACGCCGGACCTCGATTTTGCGCGCGATGACGACCACGACTGGGTGCTCGGGCAGTTCGTCTGGACGGGATTCGACTACCTCGGGGAGCCTTCGCCCTACGATACCGACGCCTGGCCGAGCCACAGTTCGCTGTTCGGGATCATCGACCTCGCCTGGCTGCCCAAGGACCGCTACTGGCTCTATCGGAGTGTCTGGAACACGCAGTCGCCGACCCTGCACGTGCTGCCCCACTGGACCTGGCCGGGCCGCGAGGGAGAGGTTACGCCGGTGTTTGTCTACACTTCTTACCCGAAGGCCGAGCTTTTTGTCAACGGCCGGAGTCAGGGACTCCGCGAGAAGGCCTCGTCGGGCAATCCCGTGGAACGTTACCGACTGATGTGGAACAAGGTGCGTTACGAGCCGGGCGAAATCCGCGTCGTGGCCTACGATGCCGAGGGGCGGAAGGCTGCGGAACAGACCCTCCGCACGGCCGGCAGGGCACACCATCTTGTGGCAACCCCCAACCGGAAGCAGCTGGCAGCCACGGGCGACGACCTGCTCTATGTGACCGTGACGGTCGAGGACCGCGCGGGCAATCGGGTTCCGGCCGACACGCGGGAGGTTTCGTTCCGGGTCGAGGGGGCCGGGACGTTCGAGGCCACGGCCAACGGCGACCCTACCTGCACGATGTCGTTTCAGGAACCGCGGATGAAACTCTTCAGCGGAGCGGCCACAGCGATCGTGCGGTCGGCCCGGACACCCGGCACGGTGCGATTCACCGTTTCGGCTCCGGGCGTAAAATCTGCGACCGTAGAGATCCCGGTAGTCTCCGAGTGATCCCGGAGGCTTCGGACAAGCCCCGCTCCAGGCCGGGAATCCGGCCTGGAGCGGGGCTGTCTGCCGCAGCATCGCCGCGCCGATCATCAACAGCACGGCATCTTTTGAGCGCGAAGCCAATGAATTCCGATACCGGCCATTATTCAATGGTCAGCGATGTCTTCAAAGATTCATCCCCGGCATTCGCTCCGACAATCACCTCAAATACACCGGGAGACACCCGGAAAGCCCCACTCGCCACATCATAATGGCTGAAGGCATCCTTCCCCAGATGGATAGACACGCGCGTCTTTTCACCAGCCGCCAATGCAACCTTCGCAAACCCTTTCAAAAGTTTGGCAGGCCGCGGCTCCCGGGGGCTACACTCCGACACATAAACCTGAGGAACGTCCGAGGCCCGGCACTTGCCGATATTGTGAACCGAAAATGAGACATCATACCCGTCGGAAACGGGTTGAACGGAGAGATCGGAATAGGTGAACTGCGAATAGGTCAGACCGAACCCGAATGGAAACAGCGGCGTGAATCCGGCCTGCCCGACGGCCCGGTATCCCGAGAAAAGGCCTTCATAATAGACCGTATGACAGAACGGATCCCGTTTTTCCGGTGCGATTTCGTTCTCCCGCATCCCGTAATAGGAAGCTGCAGGATTTCCCTCCAATGTCCCCCAGAACGTGACAGGCAAGCGCCCCGACGGCGACTCCGCGCCGGACAATATCGACGCCAGGGCCCGGCCGCCCTCCTGTCCGGGATACCAGGCCATGACGACAGCCTCCACCTCGTCCAGCCAGGGCATCGCCACCTCACCGCCCGAATTGACCACGACCACCACGCGATCGTTCAATCCGGCCACCCGGCGGACCAGTTCATCCTGACCTTCCGGGAGGGAGAAGGTCCGGTCGGAACCCTCGTGCTCCGTCTCCTTCGTAAAGCCGACACTCACCACAACCGCCGAAGCCCGCGACACGGCCTCTTCATCGAACGAACCGTCCGCTCCGAGCCGGATCGTATCCACATGCGCTCGACCCGCAACGGCACACAGCCCGGAGAACAATGTCGTGCTGCGGCCCGCAATCGGCGACACCTCACCGCTTCCGCCGCCGAAGGGAATCCGATCGGCATTGGGACCGATGACCGCCACCCGCTTCAGGGCCGCCCGATCCAACGGCAGCGCACCCGCATTTTTCAACAATACAGGCCCCTCCAGTGCCGTGGAATAGGCGATCCGGCGGCACTCCCCGTTATCCAGCGGAAGCGCGGGATCGACGGCCGGCCGGTCGAGCAAGCCGAACCGGATCAAGGTCGACAGGATATGGACGCACTTCTCATCCAGCTGCCCTTCATGTACAATTCCCCGGTCCAGGAGATCGCGTATCATTTCGTAATTCAGCCAATACCCCTTCGGCATCTCCAGGTCGAGACCGCTCTCCATACATCCCAACGTCGTATAGGTCGATGTCCAGTCCGACATGACGATGCCGTCAAATCCCCACTCTTTCCTCAACACATCCGTAATCAGCCAGCGGTTTTCAGCCGAATGAACCCCGTTCAACGGATTGTAACTGGTCATCACGGCACCCACACCGGCCTTTTGCACGGCATCCCTGAACACCGGAAAATACAACTCCTGCAAAGTACGCTCGTCGACCACCGAATTGGTAACATGACGACGGTACTCCTGGTTGTTGGCAGCAAAATGCTTGATGGTGGCGATGACTCCGTTTTCCTGCATTCCTTCGATATAGCCGCAGGCTATCGCCGAAGCCAGCACCGGATCCTCGCCATAATACTCGAAATTGCGCCCGCACAGTGCCGACCGGTAGATATTGACCCCCGGGCCCAGCATGATCCCGACGCCCCGGGCCCGGGCATCCAAAGCCAGGCCGCGTCCCATTGCCCGGGCCAATTCCGGGTTCCAGGTCGACGCCAGCGATATTCCGCACGGATAGAAGGTGCTCCGGGTCTTGTTGCGCACCCCCTGCGGCCCGTCGGCCATCCGGATGGCCGGAATCCCCAACCGCGGGATCGCCGCCGTATGGAATCCATCCTTTTGTCCCGATACGAGCGAAACCTTCTCCTCCAGGGTCATCTTTGAGACGAGCGACTCGGCACGTTCCCGGCAAGTCTGGGCGGATATCGGCGTCACGATCATCTGCAAGCCCGCCAAAATCAGAAAAAACAGCATCTTTTTCATGATATTCTCTTCCGTTAGTTCAACCATTTACTCCAGTGTCACGGGCAGCCAGCTTTGCGGGTTCTCCGGGTCCTCGCCCTGCAGCTCCTCCCAGTACCGCGGGTGTTTCTCCGCAGAACGGGCCTTGTACCAAAAAGCCGGATGGATCCGCAACACTTCGCCGCGCGCAGGCTTCCGGTCCATCCAGGACCAGGGAATGCGGACCCGAGCCGCAAATCCCAGATCCTCGTCGGTATCGGCATTGATCGATCCCGAAACCTCGATCTCGTCCGTCTTTCCGAAACGGAGGCCTTGCCATGAGTTCCGCTCCAGGCGGTAAAACGCATAATCCCCGGCAGGATTCACCGCCAACCTGTAGACATCATCACCTCTGGACAACAAAATTACGGAAGTATCTGAATTTTCCACACTGTACGCGGTCAATTTATCCGTAAACACCCACGTATCGAACACAAATGCCTCCTCCGTATAACCGAAATCATAAAAAACCTTCATCGGAACCGTGCGTCCCAGATACCAGCAGCCGTTGTTCTCGACATCGAACGCATCCGGCCCCGCCAGCGGATCGACACCCCGGGCGAGGCTCCGGGCCCGGTTGACACGGCCGGTCATGAGATGGATCCTGCCCCGGACGGCGGAATCTTCGGTATATTTTTCCGTTCCGGTGATCAGGACCCGGTCGTTGCCCAGGCACTCCACGGAACCCCAATATCCGTCAAAGCCCGTCGTGGCAAACCCGAAATTGTCGGCCCGGGCATCCCCGATGAAAAGCCAGCTCGACTGTCGGCCCCGGTACAAACCGTTGGAAAGCAACAGGGTCTCTCCGGAAGGGAGACGGCTCAGATAGGGACCATAACCGATCAAGTCCTTGTTGGCCTGCTTCTTCTGCGGATAGGCCGGGCCGCCCTGCCGCAACAGACGGGCCGTATCCAGATGCCAGTTCTCTTCGGCCGACGTCCGGACGATCATCGGCGTCTGATCCACGACATACTTTCCGCTCCAGACCTCGATGCTCATGGCGATGCTTCCATCCTGCAGCAACACGGCCGTCGGCATTCCATCGTAACCGAAACGGTCATCCTTCGTATGCGAAATGACCTCATTATCCCCGATGCCGCACTCGGATTTCCCCTGCCAGGTCTCCCCGCCATCGAACGACCGGATGACGACGGTTCGCGGGCAGGAGAGCCCGTCGACCACATTTTGGCTGGAGGTGATGTACATCTGGATTTCGCCGCTCAGGAGCTCCAGCAGGGCCGGTTCCCAGCAGCGGCCCCGATAGACCGACCGGGCCGCCGACCAGCTCCGGCCTCCGTCGGAGCTGGTCATGATCCCCACACCGCAGTTCTCATTCGTATGGGCCAGATCGTTGTATCCCTTCTTGTACCGCCACTGATAGGCCAACAGGATGCGTCCGTCATTCAGTTCGATGAAGTCCGGATTGGCATAGACCATCAGGTCCTCCCCCACGGTGGAGGTCGTCGGATATTTTTCCAGCAGCAGCTGTGCTTCACTCCAGCTCCGCCCGCCGTCTTCGCTCCGCGAGACATAAATGTCCCAACCGAAGTGGTCGTTCATGAAGCAGAGCAGCAGCGACCCGTCGCTCAATTGCTTGACACGGGGATAATAGAGGTTGGGCTCCGTAGTGTCGCGGCCCTGCACGCGCATCTCGGTAAGCTGACGATGCGTACTGTACTCAAGGCTGATCCTGGCGGCCACCTCCCCGTTCCCCGCCCGGGTGCATCCGGACAAAAACGACAGACAGACGACCAGTCCGGCCATCCATGCTTTTCTTCCCTGCATAAGGCGCTCTGTTTTCGGGTTCGGAGGACTATTTTTCAAACCGCTTCATGAACTCGTGAGCCCAGAGGTGGTCCGGTTTCAGGCGCAGCACCTCCGCAAAGAGCCGTTTTGCCTTTCCCTTATGTCCGAGTCCCAGATGTCCGAGCGCCTGGGTATAACAGGCCGCCGAATTGATAATATCGACCGTCACGCCCGTAGTGCCTTCGGCTCCGTAGAAATTGACGTGCTGCGTGACAACGGCAGCCTCTCCGGCGGCAATCAGGGCTGAGAAAACAGCCTCCGCTTCCGCCTTCCGACCCAGACGCTCCAACGCAAGCCCCGTCCAGTAGCGGAAATCCTTGCTCCCCTTCAGTTCATAATCCTGTTCGGCGGCCCGTTTCCAATACTTCTCCGCCTCGGCGTCCTGGCCAAGCGCGGCGTAAGCCTCTCCGAGACAATAGTTGATCTGCGCATCGTGTGTGGCACGCTCGTCCACGAGGAACACCTGGTGATTCTCCGGATAGGTAAACGCCTTCTTGTAAAGCGCGACGGCCTGTTCGACCTTTCCTTCCGCAATCTTCTCCTCGCCGGCCAGGATCAAGGCATCCACAAAGTTGTCATGGAAGTTGGCCACCCCCTCCCGCGTCGGGAAATAGCACCGGTCCAGCAACTCCAGCACATAGTCGTAATCCCCGACATAGGTACCCGTTATGACCTCCTGCGCCAAAGGATAATAGCGTTTCTCGGCCGTCGCATGGTGGCTCTTGAGCAGGTCATAGCGCTCCTGAACGGGAGCCCCCAGGGCCTCCAGCACCTGATCGCACTCCTCCAGATAAAGCGCCGCACCGGGATTCAGCGCAATGGCCTTCCGGTAGCAGTCGGCCGACCTGGCGTAATCCTTCGTATGCAGCCAATGGGCCCAGCCGAGGTTCCGCCACGCCAGATCGTTGTCCGGCTGCATCTCCACACACCTCTCCCACTCCCGGATGGCATTGTCCGGCTGTATGTTGTAGTACAGATTGCCGAGGTAATAGTACGGCAGCGAAGAGTCCGGACAAACCGCCTTGGCCTTCTCCAGCACGGGGATCGTCTCAAGCCGGAACGGCGCACAGTAGCCGACCGGCAGCGACAAGGCCTCCCCGAAATAGCGCTCCTCACCGGTCAGATAGCCCAAGTACATCTTCACGGTCGGATACGGTACGCGGGCGTCGATCTCCTTCAACAGACGGACGGCCGTCTCCGTAAATCCATTGTGCCAATACTGGATGGCCAGTTCGAGATAGGATTCCGGCTGTTCGCGCATGAAGCGCCGGAAGTCGTCGCGCGAAACGGTTTCATGCAGCGCATAGGCATTGATCGGATCGTCGGCAAGCACGCGGTCGAAACAGGCCCGCGCCTCCGCGTCCCGGCCCAGACTCTTCAGGACCGAGCCCTTCAGATTCAGCGCCGTATAGTTGCGTCCATTGTAGGCGATCGCCTCATCGAGCCGCTCCAGGGCCATCTCCCAGCGCTTCTCCTCCGAATACATCCGGGCCAGCTGCGTATTGGCCGCCGAATTATACGTATAATTCCACGTCGCCCGGTACAACGTATCGTAGGCCGCCTCGCGCTTGCCCTGTATCTGAAGGATCAGACCCAGATTATACAGCGCCTCGACATCCTTCGGACGGGTATAATCCTTCGTCAGACGCCGAATCGCCGTCCGGAGATACTTCGCAGCCTTGTCGTACTCACCCCTCATCCGATAGTAGGAGCCGAGCACGGTATTGGTCCGGCTGTCCGAGGGGTCCCGGCGGAGCACCTCCTCAAAATAATCGACCGGATTGACAAACGGATTGTGGAACTGCAGGTTCCGAAGCCCCACGAGGAAACACTCCTCCGTGTTTTCGATCTGATGAGGCAGCAGCGGCGGCTCGACGATCTCGGGCAGCGGCGAGTTTGCATCCTTGCGGACCGGCGTATAGGAGAGCATCCGGTTTCCGTTCCCGTCCTTCAGGACCAGCGTCAGCTCGTGGTCCGCCAGCCCGCTCGCCACGGCAACCGTATCGACCATCGGCTCGGACGGCGACACCGCACCGCTGCGGGAGTAGAGGACTTCATCCCCATGCAGCAGTTCAAGGGTCAGCTTCGCATATCGCTCCGTGGCATTGGCTCCCACCAGAACCCGGTCCGCCGACAGGCGGTCCATGTTCAATGCGGCGTGGCGGCTGCCGACCTTCACGCCGCCCATGTCCCGAATGCCATACCAGTAATGGGTGAACTCCTTGCTCTCATACGGAAAGCTCCAGTTGTAGTCGGGCTGGTTGTCGGAGTAGGCGCCCACCATCAACTCGCAATAATGGCCCGACGTATCGGTGAGAATCCGCGTGTCCCATTCGGAATTGGGGCCCCACAACCAGAACTTGCCGCCTTTGACGATGTTGTGGTTGCCGACCAGCATCGTGCCCGCATGACGGCCGTGGTCGTATCCGGCCACAAAATCCTCCTTCTGGTCATGGATGAACATCGAGTTGCTCATGTAATGGTTCTTCCACCAGCTTGCATCCACGCCGTTCTTGTAGAAGTCCATGTCGTTGAAGGGTTCATGCGTGACCGGCCAATGTGCAAACCAGTTTTTACAGTGGAACGTCACAAACTCCGTGCTCTGCGGGAAGCAAATCTGGTAGTTCTCGTCGACCAGCGTCGATACATTCGACCAGTAAAGCATCGAATTGTTATTCTGTGTGGAATTGATCAACCGTCCGCTGATCTCCATACAGGATTTCCCCGGGCGGAGCGTGATCCCGATCGCCCACTGCATCCGATGGCGGTATTCGGTCTCTCCGAGCCAGATCGTCTTCGAGCCGTCGCGGTTGTCGACAATCCGCCAGTCACACGGGATATGGCTGGTCTGGCGGTGATGGTGGAAGGCATTCCACTCCACGCCACCGCTGATCCACGCCCCGGTCATTCCCACATTGGCAGGCTTGACGACGCTGTTCCGGTAGAAAATATCGTAACCGTTGGTCTTGTCGACGGCATACAGCAGACGTCCTCCGATCTCCGGGAGCACGCACAACTCCACATATTCATTCTCCAGGTAGAGACAGTCGTAGGTCACATCCTTCCGATTGCGGGTCATGTTGTCATTGAGCGGATAGGGATAGACACTTCTTTTGGCGCGCTGATAAGACCAGTCCCGCTCAAAAATCGGGGCCTGTTCCGCCGGATCCAGCAGATAGGTCGGAAGCGTGATCGTGCCCTCATAGGCCCGGACCTCCTGAGCCGTTCCCATACGAACCATGGCAACGGTTACAGCCAGTGTCAGAAAGAATCGTTTCATTTTTTGGAGTCTGTTATCGTTATCGGTTTCCTTTCCCTGATCAATTTTCCCACTCCCAGACCTGATCCTGAACCTGCAGGTCTTCGGTCATTCCCGATTCGGGGCCATCCGGTCCCGGAGCGACACTCCATACGAAAGCATTCACCTCGGAACCCTCACAATAGAAGTAGAAGGGAGCCTGATAAATCTTGCCGTCGTTGTAGGGGAGTTCTCTCTTGACGACCGTATTGCTTTGGGTGTCGGCCTGCAGGCTGCCATCCGCACAGATCAACCGGACTTTCAGCAGACCGCGATGAATCGGATGCCCAAGCGCGAACGAATAGGAGACGACACATCCATACAGGCACGTCGCAAAGGAGGCTTCGCAACGGGTTCCGTTCCACGCCTCGATCTCCGAGACCTTTCGTCTCCATTCGCCGCCGTCGAGCCACTCCACGGTCCAGAAAACCGGCTGCTGACGACCATAGAACGGGGCTTCGAAGGTGACTACGCTCCCGGCATCGAGCGTTCCGACCGGGAATACGAACTCGAAATAATCCCCGGTCCAGATTCCCTTCACACCGATCGAGCCAATGTCGCCCGTATTGATCAGTTCGCGTTTCTGATAGAGCGTTGCACTCGGTTCCGAGACCTGATTCCACGTCGCATAGACCTGTTTCTGGGCAAAGCAGCGCCAGATTCCCTGATTGTTCCACTCCGGCTGGTCGTCGCTGTAATTATAATAGCCGGTCCGGGCAGACGGGTTCCGGCCCAGGGGGAAGACCACCGGGAATTCGCAAGGCAGGAACGGATCGGCCGACGGAACATAAACCGACAGCGTTTCACCCACCCCCACGGAGAGCCCGGCATCGGCCGTCCCGGAGAGGATCGTGGAGGAGAGCGACTCGCCCTCCTTCGTGCGGAAGCCGACCAGGATGCCGCCCGACGGAACGGTGAAGGGTTCGACGGTGACAGGCACGATCCGCGCCTGGTCGAGCATCAGGCCCTCGCCGAAATCCATCGTTACGCCCAGGAGGGACAATTCGGCCAGCGTGACGCTCTTTTCAGCCACCAGGTCGGCCGGAATTTCCAGCGCGAGGATCGAACCCAGGGGACGCTCCGAGACGGGAATCATCACCGTTTCGGTCACCTGCTCCATGAACGCCTCCCCATAGACGGCCCGAACCGGGTCCTGGCCGTAGGTTTGGTTCTGCGGAACGCGGACCTCTTCGAATCCCGTTTCGGAATAGGGGCTGAAAACCGTATAATGCAACCCGGTATCGCCGTAACTGGCACAGATGCGGTCGGCATCGCTCTTCGGAACCAGCGACACCCCGTCGGCCGAAACCTTGGCGACATACTTCGCCACACGGCCTTCGGTCAGCGAGACCTGCCCGCCGTCGCGTCGGCACGTTGCCGTTACGCCCATCTCCATGCCCTCCGTGACGGTCCCCGCCGCATCGGACAGCACGAAACCGATCTCCTGCGGGAAATAGACTTCCCGGACCTCCCCCTCCTTGGAACATGATGCCAATGCCAGCACCATGAACAGACTTGCAAATATCCTTTTCATATCAGTACGAACTCATATCGGTAAGTGTCAGCGGATGATCCGCAGCCGCACGGGCCGCATGGCGGCAAATCTCCACGTTTTCATCCGTCACCGGAATGGAATGCGCCGTGGAGTGCTCCAGCTTCACATCGTATCGGTACGTATTGCCGGAGAGATCGAGTCCAAGGCACGGCTCGAAGAGCGTATAGAAGACGGTGCAGGCCGCCGCATAGCGGCTGACTCCGTAGTCGAGATGGAAACCGTCCCGGGAGAGATCCTGAACCGGATCATCGTTCAGGCTCGATGTCCGCAGATTCTGGATGCAGGTTCCCGTGGCGATCACATCGTCGATGCAGGTATCATCCAGCACCTGTTGCGCAAAGTCCGTGATGGTCCCGTACATCTTCATCTGATCCGAGTCGAAATAGGTAGCCACCAGATCGGACTGCGCCGCAAAGGTCTGCGTCAACATGAACAATACGGTGGGACGTTTCTCCGGATGCGCTGCAAAGACCCGGTCGATCAGCGAATTGATATGGTCCTTCTCCTCCTCGGTCCAGGACCAGCAGCAACTGTTGCCCGTGTACTCCATGAAGGTTACGACATCCCAATCCTCGGCTTCGACGGCGTATTTCAGGTTCGTATCATACTCCTCGTCGCCGTCCCAGTCCTTTTCGCCCGGGCGCCAGGTCCGATACGAGCAGAAACGATCGGCCTCGTAGTTGTCATCGTATTGCGGCAGCGTACAGCCTCCGTGATAGACCCGCCCCATGAGGACGCGCTGCGTTCCGTCGGCCGTGAGGATTCCCGGCAGGTGCGCCGTGGCATCCACATTGAAACTGTTGCCGACGAAGAGCACCTTGAGCAGGCCCCGGTCCCGGGGCAGCGGCGGGTTGAACCGTTCGCGGATCTCGCTCGCCACCGGAACGACGCTGCTCCCCGCATAGTAATACACATATTTGCCGCAATCCATGACGCACCGGCCGGTCGACACGATATCGGTTTCACGACCGGCCACGGTCAGGAATCCGTCGGCGGAGACAGAGAGCGCCGGAGCCTCATACCAGGTGTCGCGCACGTTCAGTTCGATATCGAGTTCCGTGGCCGCACCGGTTCCGGCAGCATAATGAATCAGCCGCCCCTCTGCAGACAAGGCCAGGCAGGGGGTTTCGGCAGGCAGGGTGATCGAGGCGTTGCTTTGCAGAACAACCTCCAGCCCCGCGCCTGTACAGGTGAGCGCGCGACAATAATCCATCTCCGCCGAAGCCTTTTCGAAGAAAGCCAGATATTTCGCTGACTCTTCGGCCGAGACGTTCTCCGTTGCCGCCCAGTCGGTTATTTCGATCAGGGTGTCCTCTTTGCCGCAGCCCGGCGACAGGAGTATCACCAGTTGCGCCAGCAGGCTCAGCACCATCCAGTTACAGCATCTATTCTTCATACCACACAATATTTGAAGTGACCGGTTGTACATTCGAAGCGGGATCGGCCAGATATCCCGAGAAGTTGTCGGCTCCGATGCCCGCAGATACGCCGCCTTCGGAGATCTCGCCCGCCACCCGCGTATCGGATGCGGTTGCAGCGGTCACGACATTGCCGAACAGGAGTCCGGTCAAGAGGGATTTGCCCGAAGGGGTCCAGGCCTCGATCCGGGTCTGGATAAGGCAATCGCCGGAGAGCGTCACATCCCGGAGGGCAAAGCCCACGGCGCCGCCCGCGGCTCCGATATTGTAAGTCGCATCCACGGAACGGACTTCGCCGGAGGAGGTACAGCCCGTGATCTCGGTTCCGGTCGCCAAACCGACCAGACCGCCCAGGGCCGTCGTATTTACGGCCGTGGTCCATCCGCCGACAACGGCACCCTTGTTGTGACAGGAGACCATGTGCTGGAGCTGGTCGCCGACCCCGATGGCGGCCCCCACGATACCTCCGGCACCATCGAGCCGGGCTCCCGAAGAGTTCGGCAGAATGCCCCCGCTGTGGCGGCACGAAACCTGAACGGTACCCTCGTTCATACAATTCTCATAGTACGTATCAAAACCGTTGACCTCGACATCGAGCGCCTTGCTGTCACCCGCCGCCGTGGTAAACCACGCCGCACTGCGGCCGAGAATACCGCCCGCCGTCGCCGAACCGTTGTTGGAGACGGCTTTGGACGGATCGTCGGTCCGGATGACGTCGCCGCAGTTCTTGCAGCCCGTAAAGCGGACGCCGTTCATGTAGACGATGCCGCAGATCCCGCCGAATCCTGACCGGATCGGAGCGGCACCGGCACACCGGGCCGTCAGAATACCATGATTCTCGCAATCGACAAAATGGCCTGCACGACACGTCTCATCGATATCGAGCTGCGTCGCCGTCGCGGTTCCGAGCACCGTATGGCCGATCGCCGCCAGACCGCCGCCATAGAATCCGCTGGAGGCCGAAGCCGTCTGCGTGACGGTCACATGGCCATAATTGATGCACCGCTCCAGGGTTCCGCCATTCTGGGCGACAAGCGCTCCGAAGATCAGGGAGCCGGAGACGGTCACCTCCGTATCGGCGGAGTTGGTGCAATCCTGGACAAGCCCCAGGTTGACTTTGGCGATAACGGCGTTGCCTGCCGAAGCCGGATTGGCCATACTGGTGAACGCCCCGTCGAAGTTGAGATTCCGGACGACGCCCTTCTCACCGATCGTCGCAAAGAGTGGCCACACGTTCGCTCCGGCCGTCATCGTCTTGCCATTTCCCTCGAACGTCCCTTCGAACGTGCCGTTGGCATAGGCGAAATACTCCGGAACGGTAAGATCCGCCATCAGACTGACGGTCTGGCCCTCAAAGGTTTCGCCCGCAGCGACCTTTTCGGCAAAGGCCTCCCAGTCCGAAACGCTGAAAATATCGTTCGACGAAGTGCCGCCCTCCGGCTCGAAAGCGAAGCTCATGTCGTAAATCCGACCGGCCGCTGCCGTAAAGGCGTTGACGCTCTTGCGGACCTGATAATCCCCCGAGACGTCTTTGACCTGCACCGTCAGACCGGCGGCATATTCCCCGGCCGGGATGGCGATCACCATCCGGGAGCCCTGCGGCGCACCCTCTGTCCCGCAGCGGAGTTCAACCTGGGAAGCGGCACCCTCCTGCGGCGTCAAGGTCCAGAGATCGGAGCCATACGCCGCCTGGAACGCCCCACACAGGGCCGCCCCATCGTTGGTCGACAGCACCACCGCAGCAATCGGGTCCGGATCCGCAGCGGTCGTAACCGTCACCCGCAGATAGGCCATGGCGTGCCGGAACCGGAGCGATGCCCCATCGGCGGCCTGGGCGAGCATGACGGCAGCCGCAGAATCGAACTGATCGGATTCACTCCAGGTCTGGGCATCCGGCAGCTGGACCGTCAGGACCCCGGAATCGTATTTTGATACGACCGAGGCGGGATATGCCGCATACAACGCCGTCTCGAAACCCCGCAGGAAGGTGAATTCCGCCGAGCGGCGGTCCTCCTGCACGGCGATCGATTCGGAAGCAATTCCATTGACAGAGATGCGATCCCCATCGTTCCAGAAGACGGCATAACTTTCCCCGTCTTCATTCGGGGACATCGCGGTTCGGGAGTTCGCAGTACCCTCCTCAAGCAGCGCCCGGATGACAAATCCTCGGTTTCCGCTGCCGTCGTCCATCGCCTCCTGCTTCTGGCACGAAGTGCCCGAAGCAAGCACGAGAACCATCGACAAAAGTCTAATTATCAACCTGTTCATATTCGTCATTTTCATGATTTTTCATTTCAAATCGAGTCGGACTCGGGCATGGAACGCCCTGAGGAGCTGCCTTTTGCAACCATCGGCACCCCTCCACACGGGATCAGGCTCCCGGTCGGCACTTTTTCTATACCTGAACTCCTGTTAGGATTCCGAACGACGGAGCGTCATTCGGCAACACCCGTCATACGCCGGATGAAGGCCACCTCCTCCTCGTTCCACGGCGTACCGTCGGCATGGAGGATGTCATGGAACCACACTTCGGGCTCTTCGGTCCAGGGAATCGACCGGCCCTTCTCATCGACCTTGTTCCACGGATAATGGAAATTGCACTTCCCGGCCGTCAGCCCGAAATTGATCGCCCCGACATTGTATTTCTTGAAGACGGGCATCGCCTCCTCGAAGGTCGAGATCGGGCGCCGCATGTATTCCGTGCAGACCATCGGCCGACCGTAGGGAAGCAGTGTCTTGATGAACTTTTCGAGAACGGCTCCGCTCGCATAGCAGTGGAAGCTGATCACGTCGCTGTTTTCCAGGGCAAACGTCACCTCCGGGAGGCTCGTTCCGGAGACACCGACCTCACGCCACAGCGGAGCCGTCAGCGGCTGGGAGGGGTTGCAGGAGCGCGCCCACTCGAAGGTAGCCTTCATCAACGGCACGGAATTGGTCACACCCCGGCGATGGTTTTCGGGCTCATTGTACAGACACCACAGGAGAATTCGCTCATCGTCGGCATAACTACCGATCAGGTCCTTGACCATGGCTTCGAGTTCGCCCCAACGTGCCGGATCGTTCACATAATCGGCTCCGGGGGTCATCACCCATTGCGAATTGTGATTCCCCTCGATCGCATCGGGCTGTTTGCCCAGATGCGGGTCGATGCACTTTCCCCCGTTCGTCCAGAAAGTCGGCAGCGCCCGGATCCCGTGTCTGTCGCACATCTCCAGGAACTGCGAGAACCGATCCTTGAATCCCGCAGGGTCCGCCGTGTAGACGAGATTGGAGAAGAAAACCCGCACCGTATTGAATCCCAGGCCCTCCGCAAATCCCAGTTCGCGGTCGATCGTCTCGGGATCAAAGGTCTCGGCCTGCCACATTTCGATCTGGTTGATGGCCGTCGAGGGCACATAGTCGCACCCCACGATCCACCCCTTGTCCGCCATCCACTGATTGGCCCGCTCGGCCGACCAGCGCTCGGCCGGAACCGGGGCTTTGCAGCACGAAGCCGCCAGAAATAGAATCGAAGTCGCTAAAAATAAGATCTTTTTATTCATAATCCGGTCGTTTTTTAATGCAATCGCAATCTGAAACTCAATCTACCTGAATGGAGAGCCATTTGGACGTATTGCTGGCGTCGCAAATGACATCCTCGACATTGGCCGCGGCATCGAAATATCCGAAATTGACCAACACCCTTCCATTGACCAGTTCAATCGAACTGCGGGGCACGGCGATCTCGGCCCGGAATCCGGTATCCTGATCCGTCTTGTCCGTCGGCGTACCGTCGAAGGCCCCGGCATACGACACCCCGAGATCGGCCTCGCGCCATCCTCCGGCATATTGGTCCGTGCTCTTGATCCGGTCGTATCCGAAACGGATTCGGCGGGATTTGGCCGAGAGGTTTCCGGTGCCGTTGTCCGGCGAAAGCAGGATATAGGCAAAATCCGTGGAGGAGAGGCTCTCGTCAAAAACCTCCACCAGGAAATAGAGGTTCTCCGCATCCGCCGAGCAGCGCAGGGTGGCCTGCGCCTGGCAACGCGAGCCGACAAAAAGGGCGTCATCGCTCTCCGCCCACTCGGAATCATCGCCGTCGAGCGTCACCTGGCGGGATGTCGCCCGAATCGAATGATTCAGATAGAAACGGGCCAAGGCGATGGTTGCATTGTCGGAGCCGTCCCGCGAATCCCGCATACAGGAGAGCACCGTATGCGAATCGGTCAGGTCCAGTCCGCCCCACGACCCCACATCGGGCAATGCCGCCAGATCGGTCGATCCGAACTCCGTGGCCGTAGCATTCCCGATGCGGAAATGCTGCCGCGAATCCGTACCGCCGTAGGCCAGCAGCGTCTCGCCCGAAGGGAACTGCACCAGATAGGGAGCCGCTCCACGCACAACAACGCTGTCGATACGGCGTTCTTTCGGGGTAATCTCATCCCCTTCCAGATAGTCCCAGGAGCCGTCTTCGTGGGAAAAGACCATCGCGATCGAGAACTGGTCGCTGTAACCGCCCGAAGCGTTCACCACCCGCTGATTGCAGCTCTCCATGGCAAAGGCGAAGCGGCTCGATTCGTTCAGGATGATACCCACCGGCATCTGGTAGGTATAGCACCACATGTTCTTCTGGGCATTCCACCAGAGTTTGCGCATCACGCGATAGGCCGATTTCCCGACGGCCGGTTCCCAGGTCTCCCCGCCGTCGACCGACCGCAGCATGTCCGTTCCCGAGTGGCTGCCGCTGGTCCACGGACGGCTCTCCGAGAAAAAGCACTGAATCTCTCCCGAGGGCAGTTCGATCAGGTGCGGTTCCCAGCAGGGACCGTGATAGATCTCCTTTTCGCCGAACCACGTATAGCCGCCATCCTGACTTCGCTTGACGATAATCCCCTGCTCGTTCGTGCAGTTCGGATTGCTGTAGGTATCCACCGTACTGAAGCTGGCCACGGCCAGCAGCTCGCCATTCGACAACTGGAGGGTATTGGCGTTGGTGTACCGGCGCACGTCGGGTTTTCCCAACCCGTTGTAGAGGTCCTTTCCCTGCCACAGATAACCCATGTAGACCCAGTTCTTCAGATCGCGGCTCAGAGCATAGAACGTATTCTCGCCGTTCCCGTTCACGCCCACGGCATCCTGCCAGGTCAGAATATAGCTCCCGTCGCGCAAGGTCCGGATCCGGGCATAGGTCGGGATATAGACATTGTGGGCCGCCCCCAGTTCGATGTAGGAGCGATAATCCATTTTCACGGTGGAGCGCTCCCAATCCCCCGCATGGGAATTGATTTCGGATTTCCCGCGGTTCAGACGGGTGAATTCGGTCAGTTCCAAACTCTTCGACGTTCCCCCGCCTTGATTGCCCTGGCCTCCTCCTTCCTGAGTCTCTTTCGTACAGGAAAGAGCCAACACAAGCACACACAGCACCCCCAACATGCCGCAAGTTCGATTTTTAATTCCAACCTTCATTTTGCTCGATATTCGTATTCTTTTCAACTTCAGACTGCGGAATGGCCCACTTCAAATAGGTATCGCCGCCCCAGATATAGGTATAGACGGGGGCGCCCCAGACATTCTGCAGGCCATTCTTTGCGACAAACTTGTCCGTCTTCCAGGTTCCCCATCTCAACTCCTCGAAATAGAGCTGCTCCTCGCAGGCCAGTTCCCACTTCTTCTCATTGCGGATGCGGACTCTCATCTCCTCAACCCCCGACACCTCGGTGTTCGCATTTCCGGGCGCATTGAGCAAGGCGACTCCGGCCCGGTTGCGAACCCGGTTCACATAGGAGACCGCCTCCTGCCAACGCCCCTGTTCGTTGACCGCCTCGGCCAGACTCAGCAACACGTCGGCATAACGGATGATCGGAACATCCACCGGATTGTAACCGATGTTGGTGTACTCGCGGCCCTTGGTCACGAACTTGCGGATCGGATAGAGCATATAGGCATTGTTCCCGTAGCGCAGGTCCAGACTCGGTGCCTGCCAGTCCCGATAGGGATAGCGGCTCGTATAGGTCACGACCGTCCCCGAAGCCCCGCCGTCATAGGTCGAATACGGAGTGATCGCAATGGCCGCAAGCCGCGGGTCCCGGTTTTCATACGCCGCACGCAGACGCGCCTCGTTGCCCGAGGCATCGTATTTCGACATGTCGGCCCCGTAGGTGTTCATCGCCGTCTTCTCCGTATCGGTCAACCCGTTGCGCAGGAAATAGACGCTGCGGGCCTCGGGCGTCATCGAGCTGTATCCCGGGAAGTAATTGTCCCAACGGAAGGGTTTCCCGTCGGCCTCCTCAAAGGAGTCGATGAAATTCACATTCAGATAGTGCTGATACTTGCCGTAGCCCACCGTACAGTAATTGCCGTAGTTGTTCGAGAAGGCGTTGCCCTGCCCCTCCTCTTCCACCATCTGCACCGAGAAAACCATCTCCTCGCATTTTTCGTTGGATTCGGTGAAGAGGCTTTCATAGGAGCCGGTGTAAAGGTCGTATCCGCAGGCCCCCACCTGGATGAAATCCGCTTCGGCCAGATCGTACTGCTTGAGCCACATGTAGGCCTTGCCGCGCAGCGCATAGGCGGCACCCCGGGTCACACGTCCGTAATCGGCGTTCCCGGCCACATAACGGTCGGGGATCTCGGAGCACTGGATGCAGTCCGTGCAGTCCTGCACGACATGATTCCAGATCTCCTCTTCCGACGAGCGGCCCAGGCGATACTCGTCCGGAGCCAGATTCCGGTCGTAGTAGGGAACCCCGCGCCACAGCGCATTGAGGCGATAATAGTGGTAAGCCCGCAGGAACTTGCACTCGGCAATACGCTTCGCCTTCGTGGCATCGGACATGTCCGGCACCCGGCCGATGTTCTCGATCACGTCGTTGGCCCGGTTGACCCCCTCGTAGAATCGTTTCCAGTAGGTCAGGAACATCGAGTTGTTCGGCTGCAAAGTCCCGAACAGATAGTTGTAGTCGAGATTGACGATTCCCTCCTGCGGGTCCATGACCGAAGAGAACGAATCCCAGTTCAGGACGGAACGGTCCGTCGAGTTGTAATCGTAAAGCAGGTTGGAATAGACCCCTGTCACCACACTTTCGGCCAGCGTCGCCGAGGCAAACATGGTCGAGGAGCTGTTCTCGCTGTAGGGATAACGGTCCAGAAAATCGTTGCACGAGATCAGCGACAGAAGTCCCGCACCAAGAATCGATATTTTGAGAGCTTTCATACCCGTATGGATTAGAATTTGATGTTCAGACCAATCGTATATTGCCGCAGATTGGCGTAATAGTTCATGTTGTCCGTGAATTCCGGATCGATTCCGGGATAATCCGTCATCGTGAAGAGGTTGTCACCCGTCAGGAAGATCCGCAGCGACCCGATTCCGATCTTCCGCGTCAGACGCTCGGGAAGCGTATAGCCGATGGTGAGGTTCTTCAGTTTCAGATAGTCCGTCTTGTAGAGGAACAGCGTAGAATAGATGTTGGCACCGTTCTGCTCCGAGCCGTAGTTCATGGTCAAACGTCCGTGCTTCGAGGTGAGATTGGTCCGGGGATCATCCGGGTTGTCCGGGTCGAAGAAGTAGTGGTCGTAGGCGATCTCGTAGGGAAGCGTAAACTTGGGATCCGTCGAATAGGCGTTGTAACCCACATATCTCCAGTAGCGGGCCCCGCCGCCGGCTCCGGCAAAGCGGGCCGAGAAGTCGATCCCCTTCCAGCCGAGTTCGATGTTGAAGCCGTAGTAATACTTGGGCGTCTGGCTGACATTCTGGAACGTGTAGTCGTTCGAGTCGCCGTAAACGCCGTTTCCGTTGGCATCTTCGTAGATGTAGTCACCGTACCAGATTCCGTCCTTGGCAATCTTCTGGTTCGGAAGGAACGAGTTGCCCGCCGCCACCATGGCCTCCAGCCAGGCCATATCATCCGGCGTGCGGATCATGCCGTCCCGCGGGCCTCCCGCCGGATTCACCGATCCGTCCGCAAAGAAATAGGTGCCGTCGCCCGAGTAGGTATTGACCAGGATATACTCGTTGATGAGGCGGCCTTCGATCGTGCGGCGTGCCGCATCGACCACCGTAGAGACATCGCCGATATTGGTGACATAACTCCGCACGCCGTTGGCATCGGTCACCCAGCCGGCCTTGAGCCGACCGTTGTACTTGGTCACCCTGTTCCAGTTCCGAGTGAAGTTGGCCGAGACGCCGTAGCGGAAATCCTTCACCCGGTCGCGCCATCCGATCGTAAATTCGAAACCGCGGTTCGAGACCCCGCAAAGGTTCTGATAAGGAGCGCCCTTGTTGCCGATGGTCGCATAAACCGGAGCCTTGTAGAGAATGCCGTCGGTCTGCTTGTCATAATAGTCGGCCTCGAACGTCAGCCGGTTTTTCAGCGTGGCGAACTCCAGGCCCACATCGAAAGAGGTCGTCGTTTCCCACTCCAGCAGATCGTTCGACAGGGTCGACACGGCTCCCGAAGCCAGTTTCCCGCCAAACGGATAGGAGTAGCCCGAGGCATAGGTCGACAAATAGTCGTAGTTTCCGATCGAGTTGTTGCCCAGCTTGCCCCAGGAGAGTCTCAGTTTCAGGTTGTCGACCCAGGTGCCCTTCAGGAAATCCTCCTGCGAGATGCGCCATCCGGCCGAGAATGAGGGGAAGAGTCCCCACCGGGACTGGCGGGCGAAACGCGACGAACCGTCATAACGGAGATTGACCTCGGCCAAATACTTGTCCGCATAGGAGTACGTGACCCGGCCGAAAACCGAGGCTGCGGCATAATCCGTCTGGGATCCGGAGATCGAGGTTGCCTCCAGGACGTTGTCCAGTTCATCCAGGATATCGTTTTCGAAGCCGGTCTTGGTCGATGCGAAGCTCTGGTCGTTGAGGTAGTAGGCCTCGAATCCGGCCATGGCCGAGATATCGTGTTTCCCGTATGTTCCGGCCCAGTCGAGCGTCGTCTGGAACTCCCATCTTCCGGTATGGGCCTGCGTGTAGGTCAGGTAGAGCTTGCTCAGGTCGTTATAGCTGTAGGCCACCTCGTCGCGGCTGAACGAATAGGCATCGCCCAAGGTCGGATGCTGCTTCTGCAGGGCATCCCGCCAGGAGTAGTTGAACGACGCATGGTAGCGGATGTTCCACGGAAGCTTGACATTGACGAAGGCCGTCGTATTGTTGTAGTGGGTAACGTTCGAGCCTTTGTAACGGTTGAAGAAATAGAGGTTGTTGCGCGACTCGGAGCTCTGCTCGGGATTCTCCATCCAGCCGTATTTCCCGTCGTAGTAGGGATAGATGCAGGGCACGCCCCGCGAAAGCAGGGTCATCGACCCGGAGATGTCCGCCAGTTCCGTATCCGAACGGTACCCATAGACCCGCGCCCCGACTTCGAGCCATTGGGTCACATCCGACGAGAGATTGAGCCGGTAGGAGGTCCGCGCCACGGTCGAATTGTCGATCACACCCGGATTGTTCATATACGACACCGACATAAGATACTTGATGCGCTCCGTCGAGCCGCTGGCCGAGATCGTATGCTTCTGATAGACCGAAGGAGTAAAGATCGCCTCCATCCAGTCCACGTTGGGATAGGCCACGTAGTTCGGGTAACCCGAATCGGCAATGCCGTTGGGATCCTTCTCCTTCTCGCGCCACAGGTCGATCATCGTCTGGCTGAAGACATTGGACTTGCCGACATTCCAGGCCGATTCGTTCATGATCTCCATGTAGTCGGCATAGTTCGAGATGACATCGAAATAGTGTTCCGGCTCCTGATAGGCCACCATACCGGTATACTCGATATTGAAGCGTCCCTCCTTGGCCGTTTTGGTCGTGATCAGGATCACGCCGTTGGCGCCGCGGTTTCCATAGATGGCGCAGGAGGCGGCATCCTTCAGGACCGAAATCGAGGCGATATCCTGCGGATTCACATTGTCGATGGTTCCCTCGAAACCGTCCACGATGACCAGCGGCGCGGCATTGTTGAGCGTTCCCACACCGCGAATCCGCATCGAAACCCCTTCGCTGCCCGGTTTTCCGGAGGTCTGCGAGACATACAGGCCCGCGCTCACGCCCTGCAACAGGCCCGACGTCGTGGTGGCGGGACGGGACTGCGACAGCTCCGCATAATCCACCGTCGCCACCGAACCGGTCACATTCACCTTCTTCTGCACGCCGTATCCGACAACGACCAGTTCATCGAGCATCTGGGACTCCGGCACCATCTCGGCATTCAGGACGGTGGAGGCCCCCACCTTGAATTTCTGGCTCCGATAGCCCAGGAAATTGAAGACCAGGACCTCTCCGGGTGCGGCTTCGATCCGGTATTTTCCATAGGAATCGGTTGTCACACCCCGGCTCGTGCCCTCGACCACCACCGAAGCGCCGGTCATCGGAATCCCCGACTCATCATAAACCACACCGGTAATGACGTTGCGCTGAGCCACGGCCGGCAGCGATACCACCAGGAGGACCAATACATACAATATCTTGCTGAATATGCTTTTCATAACGGGTTCCTTCATTTATTGTTTACCATTCAATCTTGACGGAGTTCACCTTGCCGGACTTGTTCACGAACGCGAACAACGTGGCACCGATATCGAACGTCTTCCGTTCTTCGGCCGTCAACTCGCGGCAGGCCGTCGAGTAGGTTGCCGAAGGATTGGTGATGTATCCGCCATGCGCCACCTGGAAACGGATCTTCAGGTGTCCGCTCTGGATGGCATTCTCGAAGCGCATCCTGACTTCGTACACGATCCCCTCGAAACTGCCGTCGCGGTTGCCGTGTTCGATCATCAGCGTCGACGTCATCGTGAACTGTCCGTCGGGCGAGGTATGCGACGTGCGGTCGCACTTCCACTCCTCGCCGTCGAGGTAGCAGACATCCCAGAACAACGGGGCGCCGCGACCGTAGGTCGGCAGGGTCAGCGTCACCTCCGTCCCGGCCTCGAAATTCCGAACCGGAACGTCGAACTCGAAATAGTCGCCCGTCCACGAGCCCTTGACACAACCCGAACTGTAGTTGTACTGAGAGAAGTTGTTCGATTCGAACACGAACGGTGCAGGGTTGTCCTCCGAAACCACATAGGTCATCGTAGCCTGAGCCTGGCTGGCCGTCCAGATATGGTCGGTCTTCCAGAGCGGCTGGGTCGTCGTATTGAATACACCGACGCCGTCCCGATAGCCGATCGGCCACTCGACGGGAGACGTACACGGTATGATGCCGTCGCTGGACGAACTCAGCGTCTGTGCGATGGCCTCACCGGCCGAATACGATGTCCCGGCCTGGCTGGCCAGCAGCGGAACGGTGTTCTTCGCGCCGTCGACATCGGTAAACTCCACGCTGAGACCCCCTTCCGGAACGGTGAAGGGAGCAATCAACACCGTCACCGGCGTATATCCCGCCGAGAGTTCATAGCCGTTCGTACCGAAATCCATCGTAATCTCCCGGGAACCGGATCCGTTGGTCACCGTCGTTTTCCCCGTATAAATATCATAGGTCGCCTCATAGGCGATGTCCGAGGTCAACGGATGGTCCTCGGAAGCCTTGATGACCATCTTCTTCAAGACGGTGTTCGACATGGCAACGATGTCGTCCGGGATCTCCAGGGTGAGCAGGCAGGAGGGCGTTTGGAAATCCATCGCCACGGGAGCCACAACACCGGTCACGGAGGCATCGGCCACATACAGGCTCCGCAACGGCTCTCCGAACTTCACGTCGGAAGGGATGTTTGCCGGGAGTTTGGAGAAATCCTTGATCGAAGCGTCGTAAGGCGTATAGGCGTAGAAGCGGTAATTGTGGTCACCGGACTGGGCAATGATGTTGTCACCGTCGCTCTTTTTCACCAGATAGGTCTGCTGCGACGCTGCTACCGGCGTGAAACAGGCCGGATCGTTCGCGCTCATCAGAATATTCTCCACCCCGTCCCGCGTACAGGTCGCCCGAACGCCGACAACATCGTCCTCGGACCACTGACTTCCGGTCTTCGAGGCAGAGAAATTAACATCCAGGGAGTCGTAATTCAACCCATGGTTGTTCTCCTCAGCCTCGCCGCACGCGACTAGGGCCAGTGCGGCGACAGCCAAAACCAGATGTAAAGTTCTTTTCATTTGATTGGAGGTTTTAAGTTGGTTTGCATCGATGTAACAAATATATCCACGGCGGGCAAAACCGATCAAAAGATATGATGCAAATGATGCAAAATTCCGATCAATGCCCGCCAGGAGTCGTTCCGAGCCAGAATCTACTGCTCGGAAGCCTGATCCCGTACCATTTCAGTAGGGGTCTTGCCGTACTTCTCCTTGAAGCATTTGGTAAAGTAGGAGAGATTCGAGAAGCCGACCGAATAACAGATTTCGGAGATATTGTTGCCGTGCGAATTCTTCAGCATCTCCGCAGCCGCCGCAATCCGCATCGAACGGACATAGTTGTTCGGCGACGTATTCAGCAGTTTGCGGATCTTACGCACCAGGGTCGACTGACTCATATTCATCTGTTCGGCCAGGAGTTCATTCGAGAGGTCGGCATTGCTGAGATTCTCCCGGATGATGGAGCTGAACCGCTCCAGAAACTCCTCGTCCTTTCTGGGAAGTCCGAACATGTCGACGGCCATCCCCGAAACACCCTGTTCCAGGGCATTCCGCAGGAGCGCCCGGCGATCGAGGATGTTCTCGATACTCGACAGGAGATACTGCAGGTCGAAAGGCTTCTCGATATAGAGGTCCGCACCGGCCTGCATCGCCTGGATTTTCGACTGAACGGAACCGCGGGCCGAAATGATGAGAACCGGGATGTGCGAGATTTCAATATCCTCGCGGACCTTCGCACACAATTCGAGACCGGACATCCCGGGCATGGAGATATCCGTCAGCAGCATGTCCACATCGCTCTCCTTGAGGATTTTCATGGCCTCGACGCCCGTCGGGGCCATGAGTATCGCGTAGTTTCCGGAGAGCTTCGAGGCCAGATACTCGCGGAATTCGCGGTTGTCGTCCACGATCAGGATGCAGGGGAGTTCCGGCCCCGCCTTTTTCTCCTCCTCGAAAGACTCCTCGCCGCCCGCCTCGGGCGCCTTCTCCCCGGAATCGACCATCGGCAAGGTCAACACGAAGTCCGTCACGTCCGTGCGCCCGGAGAGGATCAGATCGCCGGAATGCATCCGGGCCAGATTCTTGGCCAGCGGCAATCCGATCCCCACCCCGCCCGACACGGGCGTCGAATCGTTGTGGTACTGGACGAAGGGTTTGAAAATCTCCTCCCGATATTCCTTCGGAATACCGGGCCCGTCGTTGATAAAATCGGCCACGACCTGTCCTTCGGCCGCACGGACGCAGATGGTCAGGCTCGTCTCGGCATACTTGATCGCATTGAGCAGCAAATTGTTCAGGATCTTGTCCAGAGCGGCCGAATCGGCATATACGACCGCCTGTTCCAGATCGGTCTGCACCTCGATGGTCAGATTGCGGTCCCGGGCGACATCCGCGAAACTGAAGAGCAGCGAATGGAGGCGCTCCAGAAAATCGACGGGCTCGCACTTGAGCGCATAGCCCATCCGTTCGATGCGAACGTAGTCGAGCAATTCATTAACCAGTTTCGAGAGGTACTCCGCACTCCGGTACATGACGTGCAGATCGTGCTGATTCTCCTCATCCGCACACCGGCTCATCACATTGTTCAAAGGGGTCTTGATCAACGTCAGCGGCGTCTTGATCTCATGGATGACATGCGAGAAGAAATTCATCTTTTCGTGGAACATCTCCTCATCCTTGGCCTTCTGATAAGCCTCCTGTTCACGCTCCTTGCGCAGCCGGAAGCGACGCTGCATAACCAGCACGCAGAGCAGGATCACGACCAGCACAATCAAAACGACCAGCATCGTTCCCGGGACCGAGGCCCAAAAACCCGGATGCACGGCAATCTCAAGCGGCGGCCGCACCTCCAGCCACTTCTCATCGGACTGGACTCGCACCCGAAGCCGGTACTGTCCGGGAGGCACATTGTAATAAAAGACCGATTTCGTAGCGGCAATGTCACGCCACATCTCCTCATACCCTTCCAGCAGACACTGGACCTTGTTCGAGAATGGGGCCGAGAGTCCGAGCAGCGAAAAATTGAATCCGAACGAGTTGTTTTCGTGGTCGAGCGAAATCTCCGACAGGAGATCGAGATTCTCCGCAAAGCGGGCTTCATGATCCCCGATCTGCATGGAGGACAGCACCACGGAAGGGATATTCGAAGCCCTCGGCAGCGCCTCGGGATTGAAACGGATGAAGCCGTTGTCGGATCCGAAGTACATGTCTCCGGAGGCACTCCGGAAGGCGCTGTTCGTAAACTTCGAATCCAGCAGGCCGTCGATGCGGGTATAGACATATCCGCCGCCGATCTCGGGATTGAACTCCACCAGCCCCTCGTCGGAAGCCAGCCACAGGTTGCCGGACCTGTCCTCCAGCGCCTTGAAAAAGACATCGGACGTCAGGGCCTGGACGTTGCGGCGGTCATACACCGTGAAGCGTCCGCTTTCGCGGTCGAACATCGCAATCCCGATGCTGAACCCCACGGCCCAGATCCGGGCCTTGTGGTCGATAAAGATCGAGCAGATCTTGTCGTTGGTCAGTCCGCAACCCGACGAGGCGTCGTAATTGACCAGTTTGTCCGAGATCGAGTCCCAGCAATAGACCCCGTTCGCGTAGCTGGAAAACCAGACAACCCCCGGATGCAGCGGATCTTCGACCGCCGAAGTGGTGAAAACGCCATCGAATGCCGGAATCTCAAGGAACGAGTCGGACGGCCGGTCATACCGGAAAACCCCCAATGTCGTACCCATGAAAATCTCGCCGCCCGACGTCCTGTAAATCATATAGACATTGGGGTCGCTCACGCCCTGCACCCGTTTCAGGACACCATAGACCTTGAGCCGGTTCCCGGCAATATCCAGGCGGAACAGACCGACCTTTGTTCCGAACCACAGATACCTGCCGTCGCAGCAAATCGAGCAGATTCTCGACGGAATTCCCGCAAGCCGGTATTTCGAGGTCCGGTGCGTCACCGGATCGTAAACCAGCAGGCCCTTCTCCTCCGTGGCCACCCAGATCCGCCCCGCCCCGTCCTCGGCGAAGCCGCTGACCAGGACATTCTTCAACGACTCCCCGTCGGCAAGATACTGTTTCTCGAAATTGTTCTGGCTCGGGCCCGAATAATTGACCCCGGCATCCTTCGTCCCGACCCACAAGCCGCCGTCCTTGTCCACGAACGTACAGGTGGTATAGTCGTTCGACAGCGAGAACATGTCCATACCGTCGTTCCGCAGGCATTCGGACTCGCCCGTAACCAGATCATAGCGCCAGACACCCGACGAAGTCGACAGCCAGACATTGCGCCCACGCTCCAGAAACGCATGTTGCAGCAGCGCGTTCTCGGGCAATGCCAACAGCACCTCGACACGTTTCGCGACCGGATCGACCACGGAAAGTCCCCGTTTCATGCTGGCGACAAGGAGACTGCCGTCGGGAGCGTAAAACAGCCCTTCGATCTCGTCGTTCTCGAAAAAATCGGACTGTGCCCCCAGCGCCACGGGATGTACCTCCCGAAACAAGCTGTCCGCGTGGTAGAGATTGGAGTGATACCGGGAGAGCCACACATCGCCGTTGTCACCCCGGAGCATCTTCCGGAATCCCGAGAATCCGATCTTCCGATAGGGCCATTCATGGAGTTCCCGGCGGTGAATGTCATAGGCGAAACAACCCTGATCGTTCACGAGCATCCAAACCTTGCCGTCGGGCTCGACGGAGATGAACGTCACCTTGTTGGTGATGACGGATCCTTCGGAGCTGACCGTATGCAGCGGAATGAAGCGGTCCTGCCGGTAACTGTACATGCAAACCCCCTTGTCGGTTCCGATCCACAGGTTGCCCTCCGTGTCTTCGACAATCACATAGACGAAATCGGAGTCGAGGCCCATTTCCGCCATCCCGTAGACCTTGAACGTATTTCCGTCATAGCGGTTCAGCCCCTTGTAGGTCCCGATCCAGATAAAGCCCCGGGAGTCCTGCATGATGGTACTGATACCGTCATAGGACATGCCGTTGTTGTTCTTGGTCAGGTGAGTAAATTCGTAGCCCCACACCCGGACGGAAAACAGCAGTCCGAGCAGCGTCAACGGCAAAAGGAGGCGGCGAATCATACTATTTGACATAGAAGTGCCACTCGGTTACCGAAGAGTAGGTTTCACCGGGCCGGAGCACGGTCGACGGGAATTCGGGCTGATTCGGCGAATCGGCGACATGGAATGTCTCCAGGAGCATCCCGCAGAATTTCTCCATCGGGCCGTATTTTCCGATCTGGCTGCCATTGAACGTGCGGCCCGTAAAGGTCAGAAAGGCCGGTTCGGTACTCAGGGTCACGACGCCGCGGCCGCTTTCCGGGGCGTAGAGATCCACGACCTTCCGCAACGTCCCGTCCCAATCCCGGACAATCCAGCACCCGGACATGCCGTTGGCGATGCGCAACTGCTCATCGGCATAGTCATCCAGCCGGTAATCGACCCGGCGCATCTGCCTGAAATCAAACGGGGAACCCTCCACCGGAAGGAGCCGGTCGGGACAAAGCTGCCGGTTGGCCAGGACATACGTATCGGACTCCACCTGCATCAGATGGTTCATGACATAGCGGTCCCCCGGGCCCTTCAGGTTGAATACCGTATGGTTCGAGAGGTTGACGACGGTCGGGCGGTCGGTGGTCGCCGCGTATTCGATGCGGCAGACATTCCCTTCGGTCCACCAATAGGTCACCGAGCAGTCCAGATTCCCGGGATAGCCCTGTTCGCCGTCGGGGCTGACGCGCTGGAATCGCACGCCGACCCGATCCTTCTCCTGCAGGGGCGTACCCTTCCAGACAAAGCGGTCGAAACCCGCGGGACCGCCATGACACTGGACGGGAACTCCGTCCCGCAGTTCGTTGGGCACCAGTTCGTACCTTTGGCCATCGATGGAAAACGAAGCATGGTTGATCCGGTTCCCGTAACGGCCGATGACGCAGCCCATGAAACGCTCCGCGCCCTTTTCAAACGATGCGAGGTCTCCGTACCCCACGACGACATCTCCCAACTCACCGTTCCGGTCCGGGACCTGAATGCTGACGATCCGCGCACCATAATCGCACAAGGTCATCCCTGCGCCCGAACTGTTCGTCAGGGTGTAAAGTGTCGTTTGCTCTCCGGTCGAAAGCGTCCCGAAATCCGACGAAACCACAGAAAGGCGGCCGTTGTTGCACGCGCATAACCCGACTGCCGATAACAGCACCAAATACCAATGTCTCACGATCCCCATACGATTTTTATGATTATGATCTATTCCGTGTCCGTTCAAAGTTTCGATCCTCGAAAGGGAAGGCTTCCGATCCGCAAGATGGATTCTCCCGTCTTTCTGTTGTATAAAATTATACAAAACATTCGGTTCCGGTCAACAATCTTCAATCAATCTTTAAGACAATCCGAGCAAAAAAATCGCTCACCCTGTGGCACAGCGCGTTCCGCAGCAGCCATTCACGGCTTCCGGGTACGCCTTAAAAAGGCATCCGGGGGTAGAAAATATTTTTTACCGGCCGCTTGTATGTATTTTTGCCTCCGGAGCCCTCTTTATAATGAAGGGAACCCAGTTCCGCCGATACGATAACGGAAACGCATAACCCAAAAAATGAACAGATGATCCGAAAACTATTGGTTTTGCTGCTCTGTCTCACGGCAGTGACCGCAACAGCGAAGAAGCCCAAGGACTCCGATTCGAAGAAAACGGAAAAATCGGCCGAAAAATCCAAGGAAAGCGCCTACGAAAAACTCTTCAAGGAGAAACACACCGTGGCCGACGGGATGTTCCGGCTCCATGACGTCAAGGGCAAACTCTATTTCGAGATTCCCGACTCGCTCTTCGGGCGCGAAATGCTTCTGGGGTCGACCATCTCGGAGATCTCCGACAATGCGGCCGCCACGACCGGGTCCAAATCGGGAACGCCGCTCCACGTGGTCTTCACCCGCGACGATCGCTCCGTACAGCTGCGCACGGTCAACTGTGAGAACGTCACCGACGAAACGGGGGCTTCGCAGGCCCTGACCGAAGCCGTCAAACGCAACACCGCGGATCCGATCCTGCGCAACTACAAGATCGAAGCCTGGAACCCGGACAGCACCGCCGTCGTGGTCAATGTCACCGACCTGTTCGTGGCCCACGTCAAGGAGATGTCGCCCTTCTCCGACTACGGCATCTATACCTCCTATACGCTCAAGGAGACCTTCCAGAAGGAGCGTTCGATGCTCGGGGAGATCAAGGCCTTCAGCGACAACGTCGTGGTGCGCAGCACGCTGAGCTACCTCTTCACTATTACCCGCGGCACCCGGACACTCCTCAAGGACCAGCCGCTGACGGCCGTCATGACCCGTTCGCTGGTGCTGCTGCCCCGCGAGGCATACCGCCCGCGCATCACGGACAGCCGCATGTCGGTCTTCCCAACCGGCAAGGTGCTCTTCAGCGAGCGGGAACAGCGGGCCAAGGTCATCTACTACGCCAACCGCTGGCGCCTGGAGCCCTCCGACCTGCAGGCCTGGAAACGCGGCGAGAAGGTCGAACCCAAACAGCCCATCGTCTTCTACATCGACGACGGATTCCCCGAGATGTGGAAGAAGCACATCTTCGAAGCCGTCGAGCAGTGGAACGAGCCCTTCGAACGCATCGGATTCAAACACGCCGTCGTAGCCAAACCCTACCCGAAGGATGACCCCGAATTCGACCCCGACAACATCAAATATTCGTGCGTGCGCTATGCCCCGATTCCCATCTCCAACGCCATGGGGCCCTCATGGGTCGATCCGCGGAGCGGCGAAATCCTCAACGCTTCGGTCTACGTCTATCACGACATCATCAAACTGCTGAACAACTGGCTCTTCGTCCAGACGTCGCAGACCGACGCCCGGGTCCGGACCGCGATGATTCCCGAAGAGGTCATCGGAGACGGACTGCGCTACGTGATCTCCCACGAGATCGGGCACTGCCTGGGTTACATGCACAACATGGGCTCTTCGTCGGTCATTCCGGTCGATTCGCTGCGCTCGCCGTCGTTCACCCGGGAGCACGGAACCACGACCTCGATCATGGACTACGCCCGTTTCAACTACGTGGCACAGCCCGGCGACTTCGAACGCGGCGTGAAGTTGACGCCGCCGCGGTTCGGGCTCTACGACTACTACGCCGTGAAATGGCTCTACACGCCGCTTCCCGACGCCGCCACGGCCGCCGACGAATACGCCGTGACCTCGAAATGGATCTCCGAAGCCGCGGCCGACTCGGTTTACCGCTTCGGGAAACAGCAGTTCAGCCGGACGATTGACCCGCATTCGCAGTCCGAAGATCTGGGGGACGATGCCGTCAAGGCCTCGACCTACGGCATTGCCAACCTGAAGTATATTCTTGAAAACCTCAACGACTGGATCGGCGCCGAAGACCGGGACTTCTCGCAGCGCAAGGCGCTCTACAACGAAATCGTCTCGCAGTACGTGCGTTATCTGAACCATGTGCTGGCGAACGTCGGCGGCATCTACCTGGCCGAGAAGATGGAGGGCGATCCGGTGGAAGCCTACCGCAGCGTCCCCCGGGAGCGCCAGCGTGAGGCCCTGCAATTCTGCCTCCGGCAGCTCAGGGAGATGAAGTGGCTCGACAACCGCGAGGTATTGCGCAACATGCCGCTGATGGTGGCTCCGTCCGAGACGCTCGCGGCGTCGCTGGTCGCAATCGTCGTTTCGGCGCCCGCCCGGGTCGCCACGAGCGCAGCCCTGGCCGAGGGCGACGCCTACACCCCCGAGGAGTGCCGCAAGGATGTTTACGACTTCGTCTGGGCCCCGACCCTTGCAGGGCGTGTTCCCGACGAGATCGACATGATGCTCCAGCGCGAATACGTCCGCAAACTCAGCCTCTCGGCCGGTCTCGTATACACCGCGACGGGAGCCCGGGAGACCAAGAAGTTCGTTGCGGAGGAGGGGCTGCTGCCCTACCCCGACTTCCTCGCAGAACATGTCGCAGAGAGCAGGGCTCTCATCTCCTGCAGCCGCTGCTGCGACGATCCGTTCGAGACGTTCGCCGCGGCCCATCGGGTCGAGACCGAACCGCTGTCGGGCTATTCGTCCCCGAGTCTGAGCTACTTCGAGCCCCGCAATACCGAAGCCGAGGATTACGCTTCGCTGCTGAAGCTGCGCACGATGCTGCAGTCGAAACGCGCGTCGGCAAAGGGTGAGGCACGGCTGCATTACGACCTGCTGCTGCGCAATATCGAGAAAGCGATGACCAAATAAAACCTGCGGACCATGAAGAAACTGTTGCAAATACTCGCACTTGCAGCCCTGGCGGGAGTGCTGCTGCCGCCGACGACGCAGGCGGCCCGCAAGGATGACCGCACCCGTATCGCCGACAGCCGTTCGAGCCGCCAGGAGCGGAAGAAGGAGGAGAAAAAGAAGAAGAACGACGACACGCAGAAACCGACCCCTTACGAAAAGCTCTTCAAGGAGAAACGGGTCGAGAGCGTCCGCGGCGGCGGGATGGCCCTGCACCGTATCGAGGAGAAACTCTACCTCGAACTGCCGGATTCGCTGCTGGACCAGGGGCTGATGGTCACCACGACGATCGAACGCACGGGCGACCCCGGCGACGGCATTGCGGGACAGCATCCCGTGAAGCCCTACCTGATCGAGTTCTGCCGCGGAAAGTCCGACACGCTGATCTACCTGCGGGAGTATGCCCCGGCGGTGACCATCGAGGGGAGTCCCGCGATGCGCCGGGCCATCGAGCAGAACTATACGGGCGCGATCGTCGGGTCGTACACCGTGAAGGCCCGGACGCCCGACGGGAATGCGGCCATCGTCGACCTCACGCCCCTCTTCGTGGGCGACGAGAAACACATCCGGCCGATCGACCCCGAAGGCGGCAATACCTACGGCGGATGGATGACCTCCAAGGCCGACTACAAGAAAGAGCGGTCGAGACTTGTCGGGGTCGCCGCCAATCCGCAGGGCGTTTCGGTGCTGAGCGAGCTCTCCTACGGCACGACGGTCAGTTTCCTGGGGCTGCTGGAGCTTTACAGCGACAAGCCGCAGTCGATCGTCACCCGGCGGACAATCACCCCGCTGGGGCCCGCCGAACCCCGGAAACGGCTCTGCGACCAGCGGATCGGCACTTCGTACCGTGTCGTGCGGAGCTATTCGGAGCACGAGCAGGGTTCCGAACCCCAATACTTCACCTGCCGGCGTTTGCTGACCGACCCGGCGGGGAATTTCCGGCCGATCGTCTACTACATCGACACGACGTTCGATGCCCGGACCTATGCCGCCATCGAACGCGGGCTGCTGCTGTGGAACGATGCCTTCGCCCGCATCGGCTACCGGAATGCAATCCGGGTCCGGCCCATGCCTTCGGATCCGGGATTCAACGACGGATTGCTCCGCGCCAACTGCGTGCGCCATACGGGGACGTCGAATTCGGAAATCTCTTCCGCATCGTGGATCGACCGCCGGAGCGGCGAGATCCTCGGGAGCGAGATCCTCGTTCCGTTCAACTATGCCGCCGCCATCCGGCTGCAGCTGCTGCTCACGCTGTCGGCCGCGGATCCTGAAGTGCGGAGCGTCCGCCCGTCGGAGGAGCGGGTTGCCGAAGCCCTGACGGCCCTCATCGCCCGCCATGCGGCCTCGACCCTCGGTCTGAGCCCGAACTATGCGGCTTCGGCGGCCTATCCGACGGACTCGCTGCGTTCGGCCGCATTCACCCGGGCGAACGGATTCTCGGCTTCGATCACCGACGACGTGTACTGCAACATCGTGGCGCAGCCCGGGGACAAGGAGCGGGGCGTGAAACTCATTGCCGATGCCCTGGGACCCTACGACTACCTGGCCGTCGAATGGCTCTACAAGCCGGTACCCGAAGCCGCCACCCCCAAAGAGGAGATTCCGGTGCTGGACCGCCTGCTCTCCGGACACGAAGGCGATCCGCGCTACTTCTTCGCACATCCCGGGGCCTCGCTCTACGACCCGCGCGTGGGGAACAACGACCTGGGCAACGACCTCTTCCGAAGTGCGGAGTACCAGTTGGAGAATCTGAAATACGTGGCCGCCCATGCGGACGAATGGCTCTCGGAGAGCGACGGGGACTACAAATACCGGGAGGAGCTGTTGATGGAGATGGTCCAGCGCATTATCGCGCTCTCGGAGCAGCTGCTCCGTCAGGTCGGAGGGGTCTACATGACCCCGGCCTACGAAGGACTTCACGATCCGTTCTGCACGGCGGTTTCGAAAGAGGTCCAGCAGCGGGCCCTCCGGGCAACGCTGGAGCTGACCGATGCGGTCGAATGGATCGACAACCAGGCGATCACGCGGGATGTCTTCAACCGGGTCAAGGCCTGCACGTACCTTCAGGAGCGGATCCTACGGAGGGTGCTGGGGAAACTCGGAGATCTGGACTTCGCCGTCTCGAAGAGCGACGACCCCTACACGACCGAGATGATGACCGACGATCTGACGGACTATTTCCGTCGGAAGATCTTCGCCCGGGAGGCGCTCTCCGGACACCTTTGCGAGATGCAGCAGGCGCTGCTGCGTTCGGTGATCTCGGCGGCCAAGGTTCAGGACAAGGAGTCGAAGAGTTCGGGAAGCGCCTTTGCGGCGACCGACTGCGACCCGGGAACCGGTCTGCGGTTCGTCTCCGACTTCTCGGGCGGAGCGGGCCGGATGCTGGGGGCCGACGATGTTGCGGGCGCACCCTACGGGTTCCAGCGTCCGCAGGTCGCGGTGCCGTTCAAGGAGCACCTTTTCTACGGATTGCTGCTCGATCTGCAGGCGATGTACCGCCAGGGAATCAAGTCCGCACCGCGGGCCGACACGCGCGACTTCTGCCGCTATATGGCCGACCGGATCGACCGGGCCCTGAAGATCAAATAGCCCGTCCCGAACAAGCATCGAAAAGACGGCTGCAATCTCCGGATTGCAGCCGTCTTTCATTGTCGGCCGGGCGGCAGAAAAGCGCCGAAAGAGCGTCGAAAGGGCGCCGGGAAGATACCGGAAGGGCGCCGGGAAAGACGCCGAAAGAGCGCCGGGGAAAACGCTGGGGAAAACGTCGGAGAGGGTCCGCCCCTCACTCCCGAACCCCCGCCTCGGATTTCGAACTTCGGGTTTCGGATTTCGGACTTCGAATTTCGGGTTTCGGAGTCCGGCAGCCCCCCCTCGAACCATCCCGGACCACCCCGGCCCCACCGGGACACCGGGACACCGGGACACTCCGCCATATACAAAAGGCGAGCACCGGAGTTACCCCAAGAACCCCGGTGCTCTTACAAGTGCCCGCCCCAACTCGCGGCTACTTGTATAATCCGACGACGGTATAGTCCAGAATCTTGCCGAAACCGTCGAATACGAGCTCGCTCGCGGCATCGAGCTGCCCGCTTCCGTAATTGATCTGCGGCACGACATGGATCCTGTCGTTCATGTCGTTCTTCGAGGTGACGACCACCACGGCACGGCTGCTCCACTCCAGCGTGGCGTTCGACTCGTAATTCTCCATGGCGAAATAACCCTGCAGATAGAGCCGCGCCAGCGTAATCTGTTCACCGGCCGGAGCCTCATAGACGGGATTCGCGTCGAACTGCACCGATCCGGTCTCGAAGATCGTCTTGTAAATGGCCTCGGGCGTCGCCACGTAAAGCACCGGATCACGCAGCGAGAAGAAGATCGACACGGCCTTTTCCAGATAGGGCGCAAGCGCATCGGGCAGTTCGTAGATCAGTTTTGCCGTAGGCGGCTTCGAGGTCGACGAGACGTTCCCGAAGGAGTAGATCCAATACTTGCCGTCGGATTCGGTCTTCATCAGCATGACATGCGTCGAGGCATCGACGCTGATACCGCCGGCCACACTGCTCAGACCGGGGGCATTGCCCGGATCGAACGGCGTACCCCCGACACTCGGACAGACGGCGAAGGCAGTGTTGTGGCCGTAGCAGAACTTCCCCTGCACCTTGTCGTAAAAGACCGTGCTCGGACGGCGCGTGGAGCCCGGCGCCGAATGCGACGAGAAGACACCGTTGTCGACAGTCATGCCCACGGTCTCGCTGATGGGCGTCGAGAGCCGGTCACGGCTGAGCAGCTCCTCGTAGATGTCGCCGTCGTTGAGGATCATCGTACACTGATAGGTGTTCACCAGCTGCTGCACATTGAGAACTTCGGGCGGATAGACGAAAACGTCGTCCTTGTGTGCGAGGATCTCGTAATAATCGGTCTCGATCCGCATCAGGTCGTCCTGCGTCGCAGCCCAGAAGATATTCTGGCCGTTGCTTTTGGCATAGGTGTAGAGCAGGTGGGTGATCAGCGACGGGAACGGCTCCCCGTTTGCGGATTCGATCAGCCCCTTCTTGATCGTTCCATCGGGTTCTCCGGCATATTGTTCCGTGAGTTTCGGGTGCATGATCAGCCCCACATCGGAGGTCTTGCCGTCGGTGGTGTAACCCACCAGAATGCCCTCGCCGTACTGGGCCGTCACGAAGAGGTCCCACTTGTACTGGCTCTGCAGCCCGTATTCGGGATCGGTCACCGTCAGGACGAACAGATAGCCGTAGGACGAGATCGGAAGGTCGATCACCTCGTGGAACTCCTCGGTCGTGGCCAGCACGACGGGCACCACGTCGTTATCCTTGGTGCTCACCGTCCATTCGTACTGGAGGCCTTCGGGATTCTCCACGCCCGCCTTCCGGAAACGGAGCCCCTCCACGTCGAGCCGGCTGCCGTGCACCACGGTCAGGTTCGTCGCAATGGCTTCCGGCACCACGATCTCGATGAGCGGAATATCCTCGGTCTGCAACTTGCTCTTGTCCTCGTAGCAGGCAGCCGCCGACAGGCCGACCCCTGCCACAATCAACAGATTGATGATGAATCGTTTCATGGTCGTGCGTTGTTAGGGGTTATTTCTCTCTGACGGTCACCTCCTGGCCCTTCAAGCTGCCGGATTCGTGTACGCGGGTCTGGCCGGGGTTCTCGGCCTTCCACTGATCGTACCAGTCCCGGAGCCTGGCCCGCCAGGCATCGAGATAGTAGCTGTAATCGGTCGTATATTCGGGCAGGGTCTCCCAGCCGAAGGCATCGACAAGCAGCTGGTGTCCGGCCTGACTGTAGGCATCGGACAACGTGCTGGTCGCGGAGAGTTCCGAATTGATGAAGGTGTTGTAGATTTTCCACTGCGACGTGGAGACGGGCCGCGGCAGCATGTTGTGCCACGAAACATTGGCCTTCAGATAACCGGCGAGCCCGACGCCCAGATCGGGCGAATCGGTCAGTTCAATCGCCAGGGCACGCTCTTCGGAGTCCAGTTCCGGGGTGCGGACCACCCGGATGCGGATGGCCCCGTAGCTCTCCCCGGCGGGGACCGTGGCGCTGAGGATCGCATAGTCGCTTGCGGAAGCCGTGGTACCCTCCTCCAGAATCCGGTACCCGACCTCGCGGTCGGCCGAACCCGACCCGCCGATCAGCTTCACCGGCACCTCGATCACGGCCGATTCGGCCCCTTCGGGCTGCTGCTTGAAGGTCAGCGAGGCGTAGAAGGTGCTGTCCGCCGTCGAATAACCGGGGTAGCGGTTTGTTTCATCCTTCGTGGCCCCGGGGAAGCAGACCCGGCCCTGCGACATGTCGTAACGCATCGGGTCGTCCTTTTCGCAGCCGCCCAGCACGGCGGCCGCCAGCAGGATATAACCTATCTTTTTCATAGCTTGCGAATCATTTGAACGTTAGACTTACTGAACGCGCCCCGACTGCACCTCGAATTCGGGATAAGGCAGCATGTAGGTCGCATCGCCGACGGGGCTCTTGAGCCCGACGTCGCTCTGACGCGGAAGCTCCTCATACCCGAGGCGCTTGAAGAAGTAGAAGGCCACGCCCTCGCAGATGAACTCCTTGCGGTACTCCTTGTCGATCTCGGTCATCATCCCCTGGGCATCGAGATCCGGGCTGAGGTCCTCGTAGACGGCACGGGCCTCGCGCACCTCGTCGAGCAGCGTCCGGGCCTTTTCGAGATCCGGTTCCGGGCCCCGGACATAGCACTCGGCGGCCATGTAGTAGAGCTCCGGGAGGCGGATCAGCGGCAACAGATCCTTGTACGAATAATTGGCCCCGGTAGAGGTCGTCTGGTAGAGTTTCGACGGCGTCTTGGTCCCCTCGGGCCAGTATTCCACGTTGTGATACAGCAGTTTGTAGCGGCAGTCGGAGATCCCGACACCCTTGATTTCGAAAAGGTTGTCGGCGATGGAGTTGGTGATGCACAGCGTCCGGTACTGGCGGTCGTCCTGCGAATACTCGCGGTTGAGATTTCGATTGATTTTCAACTCCAGGTCGTCGACATTCAGCGCAAAAAGATGCTCGTCGGGGAAACACATGTGCGTCGTGGGCACGACATCCGCCTTGGTGAAGACGATCTGCGTGGAACCGCCGCTTCCCGCAAGGGTTTTCAACTCGGCGATCGCCGCTTCCGCGACCGTGCGGGCCTGCCGCAGGCTCTCCGGGCTCCCCTCCCACATGCAGACCCGGGCCAGCAGCGCCCGGACGGCATAGTAGTTCAGGTGCTGTTGGCGGTAGTCGTAGAAGTGGTCGACATTGGCCTCGGCGTAGATATCCGACGGATAACGGTTGCGGATCGGGTCGATCTCCAGCAGGGCGGACGCCTCGTTCAGATCCGCAACCAGATTGCGGATCGTCTGCGCATAGCTCAGCTGCGGCGCGATGTCCTTCTCGACAGCCGTCACATAGGGAACGGTCACGCGGCTCTCCAGGTCGCTGCGCCCGGCGAGGTTGCTGCACCCGAACAGGCGCATCAGATCGAAGTGCATGTAGGCCCTCACGGCCAGCAGTTCGCCCTTGATGATGCGGTAATTGATCGAATCGAGCTGCGCCCGGTTGCGGTCGATGTAGTCGAGCGCCTCGTTCGTATTGACAATGACCGAATAGGCTGCGGCCCAGACCTTCTCGATGACGGGAGAGGATTTCGTCGACGTATAGTTGTAGCGGTCGAGGTCGTAATCGTCGGCCGCGGAGTTTTTCCGGGCGTCGTACTGGCGTCCGAGCATGTCGAGCATGTGCCAGGTAAGGTTCTCCCCGTAGAGGTTCTCGTCGGTCATGGCGATGTAGCACCCCAGCAGGGTCTGCTGGAACCCGTCGGCCGAAGAGTAGTGGTCCTCGGCACGGATCTCCGAGGGCGGCGTCACGTCGAGCCACTTCTCGCACGAGGCGGCGAGCAGCCCCACGACGGCAAGGAACGAAAGTCGTATGCTGTTTTTCATGATCTGTGCGTTTTTAGAAGGTTGCGGTCACCGAGAACGACATGCTCCGCGCAAAGGGATAGAGCGTTCCGCGCTCGATGCGGATCGACGAGAGCGTGGCGATGTTGTTCATGTAGAAGGCCAGCTTGAGGCGCTTGAGGCGGAGTTTGCTGATCATCTTGGGGTTGAACTCGTAGTAGAAGCTCAGCGACGAGAAGGTCAGTTCGTTGTTGTCCTGGACGAAACGGGTCGTAGGACGGGTCTTCTCCGTGCGGGCGTTTCCGTCGGCATCGGTATAGGAGCCGAGCTGCTTGAACATGGCATTCTGGCCCGGGGCCTGCCAGCGTCCGTAGAGCACGCGGCGGTCGACGTTGTAATAGATGTCGATATTCTCGACCTTGTTGACCAGGGTCTCGTTGTAGAGCTGCCCGCCGCCGAGGTAGGTGCACGTGGCGCTGAGCCCGAACCCCTTGTACTCGGCCGAGAATCCGAAGTTCCCGCGGTACTTGGGGTCGCTGACTCCGGCCACGACCTGATCCGTGGAGTCGTACTCATAGGTCAGCGTCCCGTCCTTCTTGACGTAGATCTCCTGCCCCGTCGTGGGGTCGATGCCCAGCGACGGAACGGCCCAGATGGCATTCATCGGCATCCCGTCCTGATAGATCAGCACGGGCGAGGAGTTCCCCTTGTCCTGGGCCTGGGCCAGCATCTTCTCGTTGTAGGCCTTGAGGCTCTCCGAGAGGCTGATGATCGTATTCTTGTTGTAGGCAATCGCCCCGAAGACGTTGAAATAGCCCGTCGGCGCCTGCCAGAGCGTATAGCTCAACTGCGCCTCGATACCGCGGTTGCGGACCTTGCCCAGATTGTCCTTCACGACGTTGAAGCCCGTCGAGGTGGGGATCGTGACGTTGGTGAGCATGTTCTCGGTAATCGAATTGTAGTAGTCGAGCGCGATCGTGGCGCGGTGAATCATGATGTCGGCCCCGACGTTGTAGTCCATGCGCTGCTCCCACTTGAGTGCCGGGTTGGGCATCTTGGCCAGGTAGGCGCCGGTCTGCCCGTGGTAGGTCACATCCGTATAGTAGAGATAGGTGGCCAGCACCTCGTTGGTGTCGTAGCTCTGGTTTCCGGTCAGACCGGCCGATGCGCGGAGCTTGAACTGCTTGAGCCAGTTCTGGTCGCGCATGAAAGGCTCGTTGTGGAGGTTCCACGCCACACCGGCACTCCAGGCCGACGACCAGCGGTTGTCGGCCCCGTACAGCGACGAGGCGCTTTCGCGGAACGTCAGGTCGACGTTGTAACGGTCGTCGTAGCTGTAGGAGGCGGTTCCCAGGAAACTCAGCTCGCGCGTAATGGAGGAGATGCCCACGGGCTTCTTGCCCTCGGCATACTGCCGGGCGAAGGTGATGTCGGCGGTCTGGCTGTTGGGGAAACCCTCGGCATAGTGCTGGTAGGCGCTGTAGGAGTTTTCGGCGATCTTGCCCCCGACGTTGGCATAGAGGTAGTGCTTGCCCCACTGCTTCGCGTAATTGGCGTAGAGCTCTCCGGAGACATCGCTGCTCTTTCCGTTGTCGAGCTGGTAGGAGCCTTTGCGCAGCTGCATGTTCGAGGTGTCGTACCCCACGGCGAATTTCGAGTGTTTGGCCGGATAGAACTCGTCGGCATCGCTGCGCTTGACCGAAATCCCGACCCGGGCCGTGAGCTTCAGCGCCTCGGTCGCCTGCCATTCGGCGTAGAAGTTGTCCGTCAGCGAGGTATAGGACTCCTTGTCGAGCGTTCCGAGCAGTGCGTCGTACATCGGGTTCGGCACATCGGTGTAGGCCCAGCGGGCCACCTGGCCGGTTTCGGGATCCGTGGCGCTCCAGTAGGGATTCATCTTGGCGTAGTCGGAGAACTCGCCCCAGGGGGAGTTCACGCTCTTGGTATTGGAGACGCTCAGGATGTTGCGGAACAGGAAATCCTTCTTGCGATAGGAGAGGTTCACGTCCCCGGAGATCACGGTGCGGTCCGAGCCCTTCATGACACCGGCCGTGTTGTTGTACGAGAAGTCGAGCAGGGCCCGCAGGGCGCGGCTGTCCCCCAGCTCGATCGAAAGCGTATGCTTGTGTCCGATTCCCGTCCGCAGGGGCTTGGCCAGCCAGTAGGTGTCCAGTCCGCCGAGCACCCGGGCCTTGAGCTGGTTGTACTGGCTGTTGAGTTCGATCTGCGAGGTCGGGTTGACCGAGGTATAGACCCCTTCGATGCGTTCGGCTTCGAGTTTCTCCCAGGCGTTGCAGAGGTTGTAGCTCGACAGGTCGGGCATCGTGAGTTCGATGCTTCCGGTGTAGGTCACCAGCTCCTGATTCCCGGCCAGGCGTTTGGTCTCGATGACGATCACGCCGTTGGCGGCATCCGAACCGTAGAGGGCCTTGGCAGCGGCATCCTTCAGCACGGTGATGCTCTCGACGCGGTTCATGTCCATGTCCATGACCTTCTCGACGGTGGTCTCGAACCCGTCGAGGATGAACAGCGGCTGATTGGGGCGGTTCTGGTAATTACCCTTGATGGTCACGCCCGTGGACTCCGACGGAAACGACGTGATACCGCGCAGCTGCATGTCGGGCAGCGTGTTGGGGTCGGAGCCCATCAGCGTATTGTCCATGATGTAGAGCGAAGGCTCGATGTTCTTCAGGCTCTCGAAGACGTTCTTGTTGCTCACACGGGTCAGCTGGCTCTGCGTGATGGTCGTGGCCGAACCCGTGTAGCTCTCCTTCTTGCGGGTGAAGATACCCGTCACGACGACATCCTCGATCTCCTGCTCGTCGGGAAGGAGCCTCACGAGTGCGGTTTTCGCCGAGGGCAGGGTCTGGGAGACGAACCCGAGGTACGAAAAGACAAGGTTGTCACGCTCCTCCGGGATCTGGAGCGTGAAGTAGCCGCCGGAATCGGTCACGGTACCCCTATGGGTACCCTGAATCACGATATTAACCCCCACGAGGGGTTCACCCCGATGGTCGACGACCCGTCCCGAGACGGTGCGGTCGGGCTTTTTTTGCGGGGGGGGGACGCTCTGCGCATCCTCCCCGCTGCGGAGACGGACGACGATCGTATCGTCATCGATGGAGTATTCCAGACGGGTTCCACGCAGGGCCTCATCGAGCACCTCCCGGACCGGAGCGTTCGTTTTGCTGAAGGTAATGCCCTTTACATCCTGTACGAAGTCGCTGTTGTAGAGGATGTAGTATCCGGTCATCCGTTTGACCTGCTGCAACACCTCGGCCAATGTCGCGTTCCGGAATGCCACGGAGATCCGTTCCTTCTGCGGTTTGAAGGCCTCCCGGGCCTCGGCCGCCCGGGGGACCCAGACGACAGCTACCGCCAGCAACCACGCACACACAAGCATCGGCAACTTCCGGTGCGTCCCTGAAGAGTGAAGTTTCTTCATAAGCTTCGTTTTAAAGTGGAACAATGCGTTTTCCCGTCGGAAAACAACCTAACCAACCTGTACCTCAACCGTCGTCACGGTCGATGCGTAGCAAAATCCTGCCGTCCCGCACGTCGATACGGATCTGATTGGTGCGTTCCAGCAGCCGGACCATCTCGGCGAAGGTCTCGTAACGCCGGATCTCACCCGTATAGCGCACCTGTTCGGCATCGAATCCCGACGGAAGGATCTCGACGTCGTACCAGCGGGAGAGCTTGCGACAGATCGAGGAGAGGGGTTCCTCCTGGAAGACGAACACCCCCCGGGTCCATGCGGCGTACTCCTCGGCGGGCACCTGCCGCACATCGAAAATCGCCCCCGAGCGTCCGACCCGGGCCTGCTGCCCGGGTTCGAGCATCACCTTGCGGCGGCCGCTCGTCACCTCGACGCTGCCCCGCAACAGGGTGGTTTCGATCGAGGGCTCATCCGCGTAGGCCGCGATGTTGAATGCCGTACCGTAGACGGCCACCGCCACCGTATCGGCATGGACGACAAACCGCCGGTCGGGATCCTTCGCCACGTCGAAAAAGGCCTCGCCGGTCACGGTCACCTCCCGGGGCCCCTCCCCGAAGCGGACCGGGAACGAAAGACTCGATTCGGAATTGAGCCAGACCATCGTTCCGTCGGAGAGCTGCAGCGAGAACTCCTTGCCGCGCGGTACGGAGACGGTATTCCAGGCCGGGATCTCCTCCTCTTCGGGCGTGACATCGTGGTAGGCCAGCTCCTCACCGGCGATTTCGATCCGGGTTCCGTCCTGCTCGACGAGGGTCCGGTCGCCACCCTCCTCCAGGGCGACGTGTTCGCCCGACGAAAGCGTCAGCACGGCACCCCGGATTCCGGGTGTCAGCTGCTCGATATAGGCCCTGCAGGCCTCCTCCCGGTTCCGGGAGTCCACCCTCCGCCACACGCCGGCTCCCGCGAGCAGGAGAAGCACCGCCACGGCGGCATATTTCCGGGTTTTCCCGACAAAGGCACGGAGGTTGCGCCGCCGCACCTCCTGACGGATGTTGCGCCATACGCGCTCCTCGTCGTAACCGTACAGGTGCCCCAACAGCGGCAGGCGGTCCGCCGACGCTTCGAGCAGTTCGAGCAGTTCGCGGTGTTGCGGATCGCTTTCGAGCCACTCCTGAAGGATGGCCTCCTCCTCGGCGGTAATGCTTCCGTCGAGGCGGGCCTTCAATATGTTTTTAATCTGTGTTTCGAAACTCATGGTTACACTTCGAACGGCGAAACAGGGCTGTACACCCCATTTCCCGCCCACTTCTATAGGAAAGACGGAAAAAATCGGCATCATACATACAATGCCGATCGAAATTTTACGAAAAAATTGATGATTTCAGCGGATCAGAAGAGCCCGAACAGGAGGAAACCCTTCTTGCGGAGCGCCTTGAAGGAGCGTGCCATGTGGGTTTTCACGGTATGGAGCGAAAGGGAGAGGAGCCGTGCGGTCTCGACATAGCTCTTGTGCTCGATGCAGATCATCTTGAAGATTCTCCGGCCCTGTTCGGGGAGCGCCTCGATGCGGCGGTAGATTCGTCCGACCTGCTCGACAAGGGCCTGTTCCTCGGCGCCGGGCATCGGGTTTTCATCGGCCAGGCGGACGATTTCCTGGGAATTGAGGTCGAAAAAGCGGGTTTTCATCCGGCTATGCAGGCGGTCGATCGCCGCATTCCGCACGCACCGATACAGATAGCTTTCCCGATGGCGGATCTGCGAGAGGTCGACATCAAGCAGGGCAATAAAAACCTCCTGGACAATATCTTCCGCCTCGTGGACCGATCCGACGATACGCTCGGCATAGAGCACCGCCAGGCGAAAATGCTGGCGGAAGAGCGCTTCGTATTCAGATGAGATAACAGTTTTCATCGGCATCTGGCGGCTGTATGAGCGAGGTTTACGCACAAAAGTAACGACTCGGGGCGAAAAAAACAAACAAATCGTAACATTCTTTCGTCCGAATCGTCCGGCCCGTCGCACGCAAAGGCCCATGCTGCAACACGATAAGACTCACGGCCCCAGCGGTCGGTTTCCGCCCTTTTCCGCTCTGTTCCGCCCTTTCTCTCTCTTTCCCGTTCCTCCTTCTCTACCCCTCCCCTTTCCCCTTCCCTTCCGGATTGCCGATCCGCACCGCTGCGGCCGGGTCCGGAGTCCGGGACTCCAATGAAAAGACGGGAAGATGATTTCATCCTCCCGTCTTCTTCTCTCCATATTGCAGGGTTGAATCTCGGCATCCTCCGCCCCTCTACGGTATCGGGCCGACTTCCGTCTCACCCCTCTCCCGCAGCACAGGACCGAATCTTATCCCACCTCCACGGTATCGAGCCGACTTCCGTCTCACCCTCCCGCAGCGCAGGGCTGAATCTTATCCCACCTCCACGGTACCGGGCCGACTTCCGTCTCACCCTCCCGCAACGCAGGGCCGAATCTTATCCCACCTCCACGGTACCGGGCCGACTTCCGTCTCACCCTCCCGCAGCGCAGGGCCGAATCTCACCCCCCCCGCCGGAATTACTTGCGGTAGATCTTCTTGTAACCGTAGATTGCCTCGTCGCCGAGCTCCTCCTCGATACGGAGCAGCTGGTTGTACTTGGCCATACGGTCCGAACGCGACATCGAACCGGTCTTGATCTGACCCGAGTTCGTAGCCACGGCGATGTCGGCGATCGTCGAATCCTCGGTCTCACCCGAGCGGTGCGACGTTACCGAGGTATAGCCGGCACGGTGAGCCATTTCGATGGCGTCGAGCGTTTCGGTGAGCGTACCGATCTGGTTCACCTTGATGAGGATCGAGTTGGCGCAGCCCATTTCGATACCCTTCTTCAGGAACTCGACGTTCGTTACGAAGAGGTCGTCGCCGACGAGCTGGCACTTGCCGCCGAGCTCTGCGGTAAGCAGCTGCCAGCCTTCCCAGTCGTTCTCCGACATACCGTCCTCGATCGAGTCGATGGGGTATTTGGCAACCAGGCCCTTGAGGTACTCGACCTGCTCCTTCGAGGTGCGCTTTGCGCCCTTCTCACCCTCGAAGATCGTGTAGTCGTAGATGCCGTCCTTGTA
>CALUMM010000010.1 GCA_944321755.1 uncultured Alistipes sp. | reverse complement strand
CTGGTTGCGGGCCGGCGGTTGCGGCTGGTTGCGGGCCGGCGGCTGGCGGCTGGCGGCTGGCGGCTGGCGGCTGGCGGCTGGCGGCTGGCGGTTGGCGGCTGGCGCGGCCGGATATGGCGGCGCGGCCGGGTTTTCAGACGGTCCCCAAAAAACGACGGAGCGGTTCTTTCACCGCTCCGTTGTCGTAATCGGGACCTGCAGGCAGGCTACCGCAGATTCCCGCGGAAAAAAGCTTCGATCCGGGCGAAAGGAATAATCTCCATCCGATCGTACAGATCGACATGGCTCGCCCCGGGAATAATCAGAAGTTCCTTGTTGTCACCCCGGAGTTGGCGGAAGGCATCCTCGCTGAAGTAACGCGAATGGGCCTTTTCCCCGTGAATCAGAAGTACCGCCGAACGGATCTCTCCGCTGTAGGAGAGCAGTTTCGTATTGAGAAACGAGAGTGCCGACGTACGGTTCCATCCACCGTTGGAGTTGAGCGAACGGGGATGGTATCCGCGCGGGGTTTTGTAGTAGTCGTAGTAGTCCCGGACGAACTGCGGAGCATCTGCGGGAAGCGGGTCAACCACCCCGCCGGCCAGTGCATGAGAGCCGTTGCGTGCATCCTCGGTGCGCTGGGCATTGAGTTGGCGGCGGAGTTCGTAGCGGGCATCGGCATCCAGCGAATCGAAATAGCCGCAGGCCGTCACGCGGCTCATGTCGTACATCGTCACGCCTACGGTAGCCTTGATCCGCGTATCGAGGGCCGCGGCGTTGAGTGCCAGACCGCCCCATCCGCAGATACCGATGATGCCGATCCGTTCGGGATCGACGTCGTCGCGCAGGACGAGGTAATCGACTGCCGCGGAGAAATCCTCCGTATTGATGTCGGGCGACGCCACGTAACGGGGTTCGCCGCTGCTTTCGCCGGTAAACGAAGGGTCGAAGGCCACGGTCACGAAGCCCCGTTCGGCCATAGTCTGTGCATAGAGTCCCGAGGCCTGCTCCTTGACGGCTCCGAAAGGTCCGCAGACCGCCAGTGCGGGCAATTTCCCGTCCGCGTGTCGGGGTTTGTAGAGGTCGGCGGCCAGGGTTGTGCCGAAACGGGTCCGGAAATGCACGCGTTCGACGGTGACCTGCCCGCTCGGGGCAAAGGTGCGGTCGTTCTGTTGGGCTTGGAGGGAATGATTCATGGTTGCAAACAATAAAAACAGGGTCAATAGCGGTTTTTGTTTCATGGGTCGTGGTTTTGGGTTTTGGGTTTTGGGTTTTGGGCTTCGGGGCTTCGGGGCTTCAGGCTTCAGGCTTCGGGCTTCGGGGCTTCATGTCCGGGAGGCCGTTCGTCCCGGAACGAAAGAAAACCGGCCGGAGCCTCCACCGTTGCAAAGATCGAAAGAAAAACGGGAAAACAGGTAGACGAATCCCGGATTTTCCTACTCGAATTACGGAAGGTCGGAGGTTTCACGGCGGTTTTTTCACGGCGCCGGTTCAGCGAACGTTTTTTTTGCGTATATTTGTCGCAACACACAAGAGGGGTGCCTTGGAGAAAAGGGGCGCCGATCCGGAAACGGTGTCGGTGCGTTCGCCACGAAAAGGCTGAGATCATACCCTATGAACTTGATGCGGGCAACACCGACGAAAGGACTTGTTCATAGACCGTAATTTCTCACGGGCACATCTCTGCAAATTACGGAATCCGTATGGAAGTATTCATCAATCGCAAACCGGTCGGGGTCGAGGCCCCGATGAGCCTTGCTGAGCTGCTGACGCGGGAGGGCATCCCGGCGGAAGGGGTTGCCGTGGCGGTGAACAACCGCGTGGTGCCGCGCGGCGAGTGGGCCGCGACGCCCGTCGAGGAGGGCATGAAGATCACCGTCATCCGAGCCGTCTGCGGGGGATGATGCGGCTCGTCGTCATCACCCGGGAGGCGTTTACGGCCGAGGAGCCGGAGACGATCCTCCGCCTGCTGGACGGCGGGATTGACCGTATCCACCTGCGCAAGCCCGCAGCAACGGAACCGGAGCTGCGGCGCCTGATCGAGTCGCTGCCCGCGGCGTGCTACCCGCACCTGAGCCTCCACGACCACCTGCCGCTGGCCGCAGAGTACGGGCTCGGAGGCGTGCACCTCAACGGCCGCAATCCGATGCCGCCCGCCGAGTTCCGGGGAGTGGTCAGCCGTTCGTGCCACTCGCTGGCGGAGCTCGAAGCCGCGGCCCCGACGACCGGCTACCGTTTTCTGAGTCCGATTTTCGACAGCATCTCGAAGAGCGGCTACCGCGCGGCCTTTTCGGAAACCGACCTGCGGGATGCCGCGGCACGGGGCGTCATCGACACGCGGACGCTGGCGCTCGGGGGTGTCAGTCCCTCCCGCCTGCCACAGGTCCGGGCGTGGGGATTCGGGGGTGCAGCGCTGCTGGGCTGCATCTGGCGCGACACCTCGGCGGCGGGACTGCGGCGCACGCTGGCGGAGATCGACAAATACAGAAAGGAATAACACCATGCTTCAATTTATCACACACCGCAACGACCGTTACGACGAGATCTCCGGGACACGCGCCGTACTGGAAGGGGGCTGCCGCTGGGTGCAGCTCCGCATGAAGGATGCCCCGGACGCGGAGTTCCTGCGCGTGGGGCGCGAGGTGGGACGGATGTGCCGGGCTTTCGGTGCAACGTTTCTCGTAGACGACCGCGTGCATCTGGTCGCCGAACTCGGGGCCGACGGCGTGCACCTCGGCAAGCACGACATGCCCGTAGCGGAAGCCCGCCGGCTGCTGCCCGCCGGGACGCTCATCGGCGCGACGGCCAATACGTTCGAGGACATCGAGCGGGCCGCGGCGGCCGGGGCCGACTACATCGGACTGGGCCCCTACCGCTTCACCGAAACCAAACGCAACCTGAGCCCGATCCTCGGGCTGGAGGGCTACCGGAAGATCTTCGAACGGTGTCGCGAGGCGGGGATCACGCTTCCGACGGTGGCCATCGGGGGGATCACGGCTGCGGACGTCGCAGCGATCCTCGCCACGGGAGCCACGGGCATTGCCCTTTCGGGGGCGCTCCTCGGGGCCGAAGACCCGGCGGAGGAGACCCGCAAAATCATGCAAATCCTAAATCATCACAAACTATGAACGAATTGGTAATCGGCGGACGGACGTTCCGTTCGCGTCTGTTCGTCGGCACGGGCAAGTTCAGCTCCAACGAGCTGATGTCGCGTGCCATCGCCGCCTCGGAGACCGAGATGGTCACCGTGGCCATGAAACGGGTCGACATGGCCAACCCGCAGGACGACCTGCTGACCCACATCCGCCGTCCGGGGATCCAGCTGCTGCCCAACACCTCGGGCGTGCGCAACGCCGAAGAGGCCGTCCTGGCGGCGCAGCTGGCCCGCGAGGCCTTCGGCACGAACTTCATCAAGCTGGAGATCCACCCCGACCCGAAATACCTGCTGCCGGACCCCGTCGAGACGCTGCGCGCCACGGAGGAGCTGGCCCGGCTGGGCTTCGTGGTGCTGCCCTACATCCAGGCGGACCCGGTGCTGTGCAAACGGCTCGAAGAGGCCGGTGCCGCCACCGTCATGCCGCTTGCGGCGCCGATCGGCACCAACAAGGGGCTCGTGACGCGCGAGATGCTCGAAATCATCATCGAACAGAGCAACGTTCCCGTGGTGGTGGATGCCGGACTGGGCGCTCCGTCACACGCCGCAGCGGCCATGGAACTCGGGGCCGACGCCGTGCTGGTCAATACGGCGATTGCCGTGGCGGGCGACCCCGAGCGGATGGCCCGAGCCTTTGCGCGGGCCGTCGAGGCGGGGCGCGAAGCCTACGAATCGGGACTGGGGGCCACGGCGCGCCACGCCGAGGCGAGCAGCCCGCTGACCTCGTTCCTCGATTAATCGCACACGGAGATGTTTTCAGAGGAATTAGCGAAATACGACTGGGAGGAGACCACCGCACGGATCCTCTCCAAAACGGCCGCCGATGTGGAGACAGCCCTCGGCAAGGAGCACCTGACGCTCGACGACTTCATGGCGCTGGTCTCGCCCGCCGGGGCGGCCTACCTGGAGCCGATGGCGCAGTTGAGCCGCCGCTACACGCAGGAGCGCTTCGGAAAGACCGTCTCGATGTACATTCCGATGTACATCACCAACTCCTGCACGAATTCGTGCGTCTACTGCGGTTTCAACCGCCACAATGCCATTCCGCGCGTGATCCTCACGGCGGAGCAGATCGAGGAGGAGTGCCGGGCGATCCGCGAGTTGGGGCCTTTCGAGAACCTGCTGCTCGTGACGGGCGAGAACCCGCGGGCCGCGGGCGTCGACTACATCGAACAGGCGCTGCACATCTGCCGCCCGTGGTTCAACAACCTCACCATCGAGGTGATGCCCCTGGCGGCCGAGGAGTACGAGCGGCTCACGCACGCAGGTCTGAACGGCGTGGTCTGCTTCCAGGAGACCTACAACCGCAGGAACTACAACATCTACCACCCGGCGGGCATGAAATCGAAATTCGAGTGGCGGGTGAACGGTTTCGACCGCATGGGCCAGGCCGGGGTGCACAAGATCGGCATGGGCGTGCTGATCGGGCTCGAAGAGTGGCGCACGGACGTCACGATGATGGCCCTGCACCTGCAATACCTGCGCCGCCACTACTGGAAGACGCGCTACAGCGTCAACTTCCCGCGGATGCGCCCCTCGGAGGGCCATTTCCAGCCCAACGTCGTGATGAGCGACCGCGAACTGGCACAGGTGACCTTCGCCTTCCGGATCTTCGACCACGATGTCGACATTTCGTACTCGACGCGCGAGCGGGCCGAGTTCCGCAACCACATGGCGACGCTCGGCGTGACGTCGATGAGCGCCGGATCGAAGACCGATCCGGGCGGCTACCGCGTCTACCCCTCGTCGCTCGAACAGTTCGCCGTGAGCGACGAGCGCACCCCGGCGGAGGTCGAAGCGGCGATCCGCCGCGAAGGCTACGAAGTGGTCTGGAAGGACTGGGACAAAATCTTCGACTGATGGTCTCCCGCGACGAACGCTACGCGCGGCAGACCATGCTGCCGGAGATCGGCGAGGAGGGGCAGCGGCGGCTGGCCGCCTCGTCGGTGCTGATCGTCGGGCTCGGAGGGCTGGGCTCGGCCGTAGCGCCCTACCTGACGGGGGCCGGAGTGGGCCGCCTCGGGTTGGCCGACCCCGACCGGGTCTCGGCGAGCAACCTCCCGCGCCAGACGCTCTACACCGAATCGCAGATCGGACGCCCGAAGCCGGAGGCGGCCCGCGAACGACTGGCGGCCCTGTCGTCATCGACGCGCTTCGACCTCTACCCCGAGGGGCTGACCGCCGCGAATGCCCGCGAACTGGTCGCGGCCTGCGACCTGGTGGTGGACTGCTGCGACAACTTCGCGACGCGCTACCTCCTCGACGAGACGTGCGCAGCCGTAGGTCGGCCGTGGGTCTACGGCTCGATCGGGGCGTTCCACGGGCAGGTGAGCCTCTTCAACGGACCCGGCGGGCGCCGCTACACGGAGCTCTACCCCGACCGCGCAGCGCTGTGCGCCCTGCCGCCCGCCGCTTCGGGGGTCATCGGGCCGACCCCGGGGGTCATCGGGGCCCTCGAAGCCGCCGAGGCGATCAAATGGCTCGTGGGCTTCGGCGAACCGCTCGACGGGCGGCTGCTGACCCTCGACCTGAAAACCATGCAAACCGAAACGATCGAATTTTAACACGAAAAATATGGGAAAAGGTTTCGACCAGTACGCATCGGCCTACGATGCGTGGTTCCTCGACAACCGGAACGTACTCTATTCGGAGGTCAACCTCGTGGCCTCGACACTCAAGGGAGCCGGGCGGGTGCTCTCGGTAGGCTGCGGCAGCGGTCTCTTCGAGAAGATCCTGCGCGACGAATACGGCATCACCGTCACCGACGGCATCGAGCCTTCGGAGGGAATGGCCTCCATCGCCCGCAAACGGGGCATGAACGTCACCGTCACGACGGCCGAGGCGGCCGATTTCGGCAACGGCGACTACGACACGCTGCTCTTCAACGGCACGCCGAGCTATATCGGCGACCTCAGGGGGGTCGTGCACAAGGCCTATGCGGCACTGCCCGCCGGGGGCCGGATCATTCTGATCGACGTCCCGAAGGAGAGCTCCTACGGACTGCTCTACAACCTGGCCAAAGCGGTCGGGACGTGGGACCACCCGCTGCTCGAAGGGTGCTACCCGCCAAACCCCTACCCGATCGAGTTCGTCGAGGTGGCTGCCTGGCGCACGACGGCCGAGAAGGTTGCGCTGCTCCGCGAGGCGGGCTTCACCGACCTGGAGTTCGCGCAGACGCTGACCTCGCACCCGCTGACGTCGAACGACGAGGAGGAACAACCCTCGGAGGGGTACGGCAAGGGCGACTACGTGGCCGTCACGGCCTATAAACGCTAAATGTCCGCAACGATGAAACGCTGGAGCGACGAGGCGTGGGAGGCAGCCCTCCCGACCTTCGAAAAGATTCTCAGCCACCCGTTTGTCGGGGCGCTGGCCGCCGGAACGCTTCCGGCGGAACGCTTCCGGTTCTACATCCGCCAGGACGCCCTCTATCTGGACGGTTACGCCCGACGGCTGGCGCACGTGGCCGCACGACTGCCCCGCAAGGAGCAGACGGAAGCCTTCCTGCGCTTCGCCCTGGACGGCATCACCGTCGAACGGGCCCTTCACGCGCAGTTCCTCGCGGGCGAACGGCCGGCGCCCGGGGAGATGAGCCCGACGTGCCTGTTGTATACCTCGGTGCTGGAGGCGCAGGCCACGGCGCCCATCGAGGTTGAAGCGGCGGCCGTGCTGCCGTGCTTCGTGGTCTACCAGCGGGTCGGCGAGGCGATCCTCGCGCGGGCCCGGGCCGCGGAGGCCCCAAACGCAGCCCCCTCCCCCACCGCGGAGACCCCGGAGCATACCGACACCCCTCTCCTCGAAAATCCCTATCGGGCATGGATCGAGACCTATGCCGACCCGGCCTTTGCGGCCTCTTCGGAGCTGGCCACGCGGATCTGCGACGAGCTGGCCGCCGCGGCCGGAGCGGAGACCCGCAGCCGGATGACGGAGCTGTTCGTGCGCTGCACCCGGATGGAGTGGCTTTTCTGGGAGAGCGCCTGGAATCTCGAAAACTGGAAAATATGAACAACGAAACGAAAAAACACTACAAACGCGCACTGACCATCGCGGGCAGTGACCCGAGCGGCGGCGCAGGCATCCAGGCCGATTTGAAGACCTTTTCGGCGTGCGGATGCTTCGGGACATCGGCCATCGTGGCCGTTGTGGACGAGAATACGGTGGGAGTTACGGGCGTGCACCCCATCCCGGTTGATTTTGTCACGGGACAGATCCGCTCGGTGCTGGACGACATCGGCACCGACGCCGTGAAGATCGGAATGCTGCACTCCTCGGAGCTGATCCGCGCCGTGCGCGACACGCTGGCACCCTACGGCCTGCGCAACGTGGTGCTCGACCCGGTGATGGTGGCCACGTCGGGCGACGCCCTGCTGCAGGAGGAGGCCGTCGCAACGCTGCGCGACGAGTTGATCCCCACGGTGCGGGTCATCACGCCGAACATCCCCGAAGCGGAACTGCTCCTGGGGCGGAAAATCGACAACCAGGAATCGCTGCCCGAGGCGGCCCGCGAACTTTCGCGCAACGGCGGAGGTGTCTCGGTCTTTCTGAAGGCCGGGCACCTCACCGACGAGGAGCTCGTCGACATCTTCTACAATGCCGAGAAGGATGAGATTGTTCCGTTGCGTTCGCGGCGTCTGGCCACACGCAACACCCACGGCACGGGCTGTACGCTCTCGTCGGCCCTGGCGGCGTTTCTGGCGCGGGGCTTCGAGCTGAACGAGGCGGCGGCGCAGGCCAAAGCGTATATTGCAGCGGCTATCGAAGCGGGTGCGGCATACGAGATCGGCCACGGCCACGGCCCCGTACACCACTTCCACCGCTTCTGGGAATAACCGGCCACGCCGGGAAACCCGCCTCTCCCGCAGGCCCGGGGTACGGAAACGACTGCTTCCGTACCCCGGGCCTGCGGCATTCAAGCGGCTATCAAAGCGCAGGCTTCCGGATCCGAAGAGGAGAAAATTAGTCAAAAGTTTGACCGTCATCGAAAAAGAGCTATCTTTGCAGCCGAAATCGAAGATCATGGCAGAAGGAGGAGAAAACTTTCGGGATTTTTTGTTGCAGATGCTGCAGATGCGCACGGCATTCCGGCAATGCCTGCAACGCACCCTCAAAAGAGAGGACATCCACGTAACCTTCGAGATGCTGCAGGTTCTCCACTGCCTGTGGCACCAGCCGGGCGCCACGCAACAGGCCCTGGCGGAACGCACCCTCAAAAGCAAGGCAAGTCTGAGCAGCCTGATGAACACGCTTGAAAAGCGCGGCTATGTCGAACGGCGAGCGGAACTCTCCGACCGCCGCAACAAACGGGTTTTTCTGAGCCCCGAAGGCGAACGCATCTGGCGGAAAATCCTCCCGATCCTCAACGGGCTCTATGCCCGGTTCGAGGAGCGTTTCGGCCCGGACCTCCTCTGCAGCATGTCGTCGAATCTAATGCGTATGCACGATGAACTGGAAAAAATGTAGAGTCCTCATCCTCGCATTATGGCTTCTGCCGGGTTTTCTGCCGGCTGCCGCCCAGAACGACACGCTATTTCTCCCCGTGGAGCGGCTTTTCGAGCTGGGGATCCAGCACAGCCTGCAGCTGCAGGCCGACGCTCTGGAGGAGGATGCGGCCCGGATCCGCGAGCAAGGCGCCCGAGCCGACCGGCTGCCGGACCTCTCGGTGGGATTGCGGGGCGGTTTCGTGGGACAGCCCGTGGTTTTCCGCCAGGGCCTGCGCGAACCCTACCGCCCGGATGCCCCGGACTGGTCGCAGAACTACGCCGTGGACCTCTCGCAACCGATCTACCGGGGCGGGAAACTCCGCCACTCGATCCGCAAGGCGGGTATGGAGCGTTCGCTCGCGGCCCTGCAAAGCGAAGCGGACGCCGCAGATCTCAAACTGAATCTGCTGGAAGAGTACCTGCAGCTGTTTTGCCTCTACCGGCAGCAGAAGGTCCTCACCCGCAATATCGAGGAATCGGAGCGTCGGCTCCATGACATCCGCCGCATGAAGGAGGAGGGGCTCATCACGAACAACGACGTCCTGCGCAGCGAGATGCAGTTGACCGACGACCGGCTGGCCCTGCAACAGACCGAAAACGACATCACGCTGGTCTCGCAACAACTGGACATTCTGCTGGGCCTGGACGAGGAGGTGCTGCTCAAACCCGACACGACGCTGCTCCATCGGTCGGTTGTCGTGGAGAGCTACGACCGCTACGTGGAGGAGGCTGCCAGCGGCGACCCGACGATGAAACGGCTGCGGATGCAGACCGATATTGCCCGCACGGAGATCGATCTGGCGCGCTCGGCCCTGCGCCCCGAAGTGTCGCTCTACGCCTCGAACACGCTGGCACGCCCCATCGCCCGCACGATGGAGGACCTCTACAACAACAACTGGAATATCGGGCTGTCGGTCAGCGTGCCACTCTTCTCGCTTTACAAGAACAACCACAAGGTCCGCGAGAACCGCTTGGCCGTTGCCTTGCGCCGCAACGCCGAAGAGCAGGAGTTGCAACGCATCCGGATCCGGGTGCGCACGGCCCTGCTCCGCCACCGTGAAGCCGTCCAGCAGGTCGAGGCGCTGCAGCTCTCCGAGCGTCAGGCCCGGGAGAACTACCGCATCATGCAGAACCGCTACATGAACCAACTGGCCATCCTGACGGACCTGCTCGATGCGAACAGCGTGCGCCTCGACGTGGAACTGCAGCTCACGGCAGCCCGCACCCGGGTGGTCTACACCTACTACCAGCTGTTGCGGGCGTGCGGCCGGTTATAACGGGCACAAAAGCGGCTCTTCCCGGGATGGAGAGCGGGGACAAGGGAAAGAAAGGTTAGGAAAGGTTAGGAAAAAGTTATGGGAGACTGGAATCAAAAACACAAGGAGTTGAGGAAACAGCGTCACCGGAACATCGTTCTGAACATCGTCTGCATTCTGCTGGCCGGATCGGGGGTTTGGGTGACGGTCGGCTATTTCCGCCGCCACCTGAACTACGTGGTGACCAACGACGCCTCGATCGATCAGTACGTTGCCCCGCTGAACATCCGCGTGGGGGGCTACATCCGCGAAGTACGCTTCACCGAGCACCAGTTCGTCCGCCAGGGCGACACGCTGCTGATCCTCGACGACCGCGAATTCCGGATCCGCGTCAAGGAGGCCGAAGCGGCTCTGCTCGATGCCCGGGGAACGCAGGGGGTCATCCGCTCCGGCATCGAGACCTCGCGGACGAACGTCGCGGTGCAGGATGCGAACATCGCCGAAGCGAAGGCCAAACTCTGGCAGACGGAACAGGATTTCCGGCGGTTCGAGCGGCTCATGCGCGACGAATCGGTCCCCGGGCAGCAGTACGAACAGGCGAAAGCCTCCTACGAAGCGGCCCAGGCGCGTTACCGGGCCCTCGTGGCGCAGAAGGAGGCCGCGAAGTCGCAATACGCCGAAGCGAACCGGCGCACGGTGGGTGCCGAAGCCAACATTCTGCGATGCGAAGCCGACCTGGACATGGCGCGGCTCAACCTCTCCTATACGGCGCTGACAGCCCCCTATGACGGCTATGTCGGGCGCCGGACCCTGGAACCGGGACAATACGTACAGGCCGGGCAGACGATCTCCTACCTGGTCCGCAACCGCGACAAGTACATCACGGCCAACTACAAGGAGACACAGATCGCCCATATTTTCATCGGACAGGAGGTGATCGTCAAAGTCGATGCCTTTCCGGGGCGCCAGTTCCGGGGTCGGGTCACGGCCATCTCCGAAGCCACGGGATCGAAATACGCACTGGTTCCGACCGACAATTCGGCAGGGAATTTCGTGAAGGTCCAGCAGCGCATCCCCGTGCGGATCGACCTGGTGGACATCTCGGAGGAGGAGATGAAGCTGCTGCGGGCCGGGATGATGGTCGAAACCGAAGCACGCCGCCGATGATCACGTCGGCGACACTGGAACTGCCCGTGCGGCGATGGGTTCCCGACTGGCTGGGCGTGGTGAGTCTCTTCGCGGTGCTGCTCCCCGTCACGATGCTCAACGGCTCCTACACGGGGAGTCTGCTCGAAGTGTCGAGCACCCTGGGGACCAATACCGAGGACATTACGATGGGTTACTACGCGGCATCGGCCGGGATGGCCATTGCCTACCCGATAGTACCGCGTCTTCTCGGAGCGCTTTCCGCGAAGACGCTGTTGCTTATCGACCTGGCTTTCCAGGTTTTGTTGAGCTGGATATGTGCGCGTTCGCAGAGTGCCGACACGTTGATCACATGCAGTTTTTTCATTGGTTTTCTGAAGGGGTTCCTGATGTTGTGGTGCATTCGCCGCATCAAGAAGATTTTCAGTCCAAAGGATATTCGGAGTGAATTCTACGCCTATTTTTACCCGTTGGTTTTTGGTTGCGGGCAGCTTTCGATGATCATCACGGCGGAGTTGGCCTACCACTACGACTGGAAATACATGTATTACTTCATGATGCTGTTGTTGCTTTCGGCGTTTCTTTTCGTAGCGGTGTGTTACCGTCACGACCGGCCGAACCGCAGCATCCGGCTGGAGGATCTGCACATCAGGGAGATGTTCATCGTTTCGGCGGGTTTGCTGATGCTGATGTACGCACTCAATTACGGGAAGGTTCTCGACTGGCTGTCGTCACCGCGGATATGTCTTTACATTGTTTTGGCGCCGATGTTGATCGCCTGTTTTCTATGGAGTCAGTCCCATGCCCGAGCGCCATACGTGAATCTGGCACCGCTCTACCAGCCGAAAGCCATTGTAGGTTACCTCTACATGATGCTGGTGATGTTCTTCAGCACCTCCACGACGCTGATGACCAACTACATGACCACGATTTTGCGGGTTGATGCCACGCACACCTATACGCTTTACATCTATCTGTTGCCGGGTTACGTGCTGGGGGCGATCGTCTGTTTCTGGTGGTTTCGCTGGCAACGGTGGCGTTTTCGGTTTCTGATTGCGGGAGGGATGAGTTGTTTTGCGTTTTTCTTCGGCATACTCTATTTCGGCATCTCGCCCGACAGCACCTACGAGAGTCTTTATTTTCCGATTTTTCTCCGCGGGGTAGGAATGTTGGTACTGATCATTGCCTTTGCGTTGTTTGCCGTCGAGGAGTTGGACCCCCGATATTTGATTTACAATGCTTTTTTTCTGATAGTAAGTCGATCGGTACTGGCTCCGATTCTGGCGACGTCGTTTTACGGCAACGTGCTGTACCGGTTGCAGCAGCGGCACATGAATTTGCTTGCGGAGCACTTTTCGATGATCGACCCGCTGGCAGCGGACAAATACACGTCGACGTTGCACGCTTCGCTGGCCCAGGGTCACGCCTACGACGAAGCGGCGCGTCTGGCGTCCAACACCTTGTATACGTCGCTCCAACAGCAGAGTCTGCTGGTTTCACTGAAGGAGATCCTGGGTTGGCTGACGATTTTTGCGTTGGTGATAGCGGTAATATCCCGGTTCATACCCTTCCACAAGACGATTCGGGTGAAATACGCGAAGGCGGGAGACGACATGGTATAGGCATTCGGAGAGATTCGGCAGACGGGAGATATGATAATCTGTTTTTCAGCACTGTATTTGGGATAAAATCCTTATATTTGTAAAGTATAGGATACGGTCCCGAAGGTCCCGAAGGCTCGGATACCCCCAAAGACTCGGAAGGCTCGGATAACCCCGAAGGACCCGAAGACCCCCGAAAACCCGAAAAGTTCTCCCGAAAACCCTCCCGAAAACCCTCCCGAAAACCCTCCCGAAAACCCTCCCGAAAAGTTCTCCCGAAAAGTTCTCCCGAAAACCCTAAAAAACACCCATCATGAAGAGGATTATAGCCCTGTTTTTTATTTTGAGTATTGGATTCGGAGCGTCTGCCGCGCCGACATACCTTGTCAACACGCACACGCCGGTAGATTCGTACCGTTATACGCCCTACCCCTACACGGGTGCGGGCTCCAAACAGATAGCCATGAGCGGGGGTCTTCTGTGGTACGGGGGATTCACGATCGGGCACACCCAGGGACCCTACACGCCCGGTTATGCGACATTCCGTTTGGGCGGCAAATACGCGACGTTGAAGTTTGTTCTCGGCCACGAGAATTTTTCCACGGGAGCCGGGGGTACGGGGATCTCCACCGATGCGAGGATTTTCACGATCTATGCGGACGGCCGCAAGGTCGCCGACGAGAAGATCTACCCTTACGGGATTCCGAAGCGCATGACGCTGGATGTCCGCGGGGTCGATGAATTGAAGTTCCAGCTTGTGACGGGCGAGGGTCCCATTGGGGTAGCGGAGGCCACGCTGTGGGCGGAGGGTCAGACGCCGGAGGAGACGGGCAATCTCATCACGGGTCCGGCACGGCGGCTGGAGTTGGTCAAGGATCTGAAGCCCTATTTTCAGAACAACCGTTTGAACAGTGTTTCGGCCGACGAGCGGACACAGAGCATGAAGATCAACGGACAGGAGTACGGCAGTGGCTTGTCGGCCTACATGCAGCGTGCGATTATCGGGAAGAACGAAGGCTGGGCCTATTTCAATCTGCGGGGGCAGTATTCGACGCTGAGTTTCATTGCGGGGCCGCTGGACGTGACGGACAACAAGTCGGGATCGGGTTGGCTCACGGTGAAGGCGGACGGTCGGATCATCTACGAGTTGGAGTTGGGGTCGGAGGACATAGCGCAGCAGGTGACGCTGGACGTCACGGGGTGTGAGATGCTGTCGTTTCATTCGGAGCAGTCGTCGGGGTCACTCAACGGGGGTTTTGCGCGGATCATGGTATATCCTGCGGGGGAGGGGCCCGAGGGGGATGATGGCAAGGATGCGACGATCGATCCCCGGTTGAAGGAGTTGCCAGACGTCTGCAAGTTGATATCGAACATTCGGCCCTACGCATCGCGGGCCCAGACGCAGAAGCAGATTTACGACGGGTCGTCGGATTACATCACCTTTTCGATGGGCGGGGTCAAGTTCAGCGAGGGGATCGTGCTGTACAACAAGACGAGTGTGCTGAGCGGCGAGACATCGTCCTACGCGGTATTCGATTTGGGGAACGAGTTTGACTACGTCAGTTTCACGGCGGGTTACATTGGCAAGAGCGGGGCGATGAACAACGATGTGCTTCGGGTGTACGCGGACGAAGAGTTGGTACTCGAAGCGCCGTTGCAGGCGACCTACCCCAACCGGGATTACACCGTTCCGCTGCACCGTTGCCGGAAGCTTCGGTTTGAGAACAAGGGTTCGGGGACGCTTGACGTGGCGGCCTACGGGATTGCGGACATTGTGGTTTACCGGGGCGAGCCTGTAGCGAACGATCTATTTGTGCATCCGGTCCCGGATTGTCCGCCGACGGTGGATCTGATCGACCTGGGTGCGCCGTACATCCACTACGTGAGTCCGATGAAGGATTCGAAGGAGAAGATCTTCTACGACGGGAGCACGCAGCGGAACTATTTCGATTTGAACGGGCAGCGGATCTACAAGGGTTTCATGCTACAGACGAGTGTTCATTTTTCGCTTGACCACGGGGTTCTATCGGGGACGGACGGGGCTGTAGCGGGCGCATTGGGCGGGGCGGCTGTAGGGTCGGCGTTTGTTGCGGGAGGAGTTGCGGTAGGCGGAGCGGTTGTAGGGAGCACGTTGATTGGGGCGGCGGCGTTTTTGATGTTGGCGGCGGGAGGCGAGGCTATGGAGAATTCGTGTGCGGCGTTCAACACCTACGGGGCATACAACAGTGTGACTTTCACGGTAGCGTGCTGTCATCCGTACCTTCGGGCGGACGATTACAAGGAGACGCTGTTGATTGGAGCGGATCAGAAGGTAGTAGCGCAGTTGACGGTATACGAGACGATGGAGCCGCAGACGGTTACGGTACCGATTGACGGGTGTCATCAGTTGATGTTCTGGCTGGCGAACACGGACAACTGGTCGGGTCAGTACATATTCTACGACATTCGGTTGACGAAGGAGCGGTTGGCGTTGGACATTCCGAAGGCTGCGCGGTTGTCGGAGGCGGTCGTCACGCATCCGGCATGGACACCGAAGGCGTTGACTGGGGAGTGGGAGCGACCGAAGTCGTCGGGTCAGCGGGAGGTCGACACGTATTTGATGGATGTATCGAACGGTTATTCGAAGACTGCGGAGATGCTCAAGAAGGCGGAGCCGGGATACGAGATTCACAGTTACTATTTGGAGACGGAGGCTGGGGAGGTCTGCAAGGCTGTGAAGTTGAAGCCGTTGCGGGGAGAGAATTATTCGTCGGTGTTTGCGGAGCACCGGGCGTGCATCAGTATTTTGAAGCAGTTGGAAAGTTTGAAGGGGTTATTGGGTGAAGCGGTTCGGGCGCAGGCTGGGGCAGCCGTAGGTCTTCCGGGATTAGGTTTCCGGGCGTTGTCCTACGGCAAGTTGGTGAAGCAGGGGAATGCGGTACTGAAGGAGTGTCGTCAACTTGCGGATCGGATGTACGAGGAGAAGCTTTCGGAGGCGCGATTTCTGGAGTTGGTGATCAACGGGGCGATTGACATCGACGGCAAGCAGAGTACGGAGAAGACGGTATTGTGTCCGTTGTTTTCGGGAGAGGAGGTTCCGACGGGAGGGCTTCAGCAGGTAAAACATTTTGTCATGGAGTAAGCGTCGGAGAGAGCGAGTAAGAACAGAGGTCCAACAGGAAAAAGCATCCGGCCGGGCATTGTGTCCCGACCGGATGCTCCGCTTTAAAGAATGCTCATTAACCTACCAGTCTTTCAGCCATTTGCCATAACCAGATCCTCCTGTTGGAAGTTCCCAAATTCTACTATTATCAAACATATACATATACATGTTTACATAATCATAGAACATACTATCTGATGCTACAAGCGTACAAAATATTGGAATAATCATATCCCAAACGGTTTCATACTCATCTTGCAAATTAGTGCGTAAATCTTCAAAAACGACTATATTGTTGGGCTTATATTCAGCCATTACCCAACTCATGAGCATTGTCATGGCATCACCCGATAAATCACCACTTTGTTGAGAACACATCGGGAAATTAATACAACCGAATTTTGAAGGATCGAGCCCGGCAATCGGTTTTTGGGTATAGGCCGAAACATACGATTCGTCGGGATGCCACGGATCGAGCAATTGCACGGCCTCCGTATTTTTGTCATAACCCGACCAGGCATAGTCGAGGTATTCCCCTACGACGATTCCACCCGTTGCTTCGGTATCCCAGAAGGTCGCGGTCGGCTCCTCGTAGACGGTCAAGGTCAGCAGTTTGTCTGTCCCGAGGGCTTCGCGCATTGCCTTGATCAGTTTCGGATAGGAAGTGGTATTCGTTTCCGGCATTCCCTCCACCGTCCCGTAACCGGCATTGCGATCCCACAGATTGATACCGTCGAGGTCGTAACCGTCGACCACCGCCTTGACCTGCGCCACGAAATCGGCGATCTGTTCGTCCGAAAGATTGCAGAAGCCGAGGCCCGTGTTGCCGCCCTCCAGACTGATGCAGACTTTGCGTCCCTCTTCCTGCAACGGCCGAATGTATTTTGAAGTATGTTCCAATACATAAGTCATATCCGTCCCCAAATCGAGCAGCGCCCGGCCCGTCGATTCGCTATATTTGATCGTTACCGTCCGCAGATTGATAATATTACCAATCGTATTATACCATTCGAATTCAGAGGTTGCACCATTCATTTTATACATGATATAATCTTGCGCAAGCAACGGCTGGTAATCCTTCGTGTTGACATAAAAAACAAAGAAGAAATCGCTGCCGTCGTGCAGATCGTATCCATTGGGATCGGTGTAGGGTTCGCGGACCGAGACCACGTAATAAACGGTCTGGCTGGCGTCGCTCTCCCCTGCTGCTGCGGCCGTCACGGGAAGCAGGTACGTCCCGGCGTCGAGTCCGTCGGCGTGGAGCGAAATCCGCAGCGGGTCGCTCTGCTGCTTGCCCGCCGCCACGGATAGCGTCGTACCGTCCGGGAAGGCGTAGTTGGCTGCCGGAAGCACCTCGCACGCGGTTTCATTCGCCGCGTTGAACGCTTCGACCAACTCCTCGTCGACACGCAGCGTCACGCTTGCAGCGGCAGCAGCGGGTTGCGTCTGTTCGAAATAGAGTTGCTGCACCGCGGGGTCCGCCCCGACGGTCAGCGCCACGGCCACCGTATTGTCGGCCGATACGGCGCTGCGCAGGATGCCGTAGGTCGCACCGAGCTCCCCGCCGTCGGGCAGGGTGCCCCGCGTCGTATCCACCGGATCGGCGTCGCAGGCCGCAAGGCCCGCCGCCAACACCGTTGCCAGGAGAATTTTCGGGATATTTTTCATCTTGATTTGCGTTTTCATGGTTTACTCCTCCGTTTCGTTGATTTTCGGAATCTCGATCCCGTCGGGCCAAACAAGGTCGATCTCGGCCTCGCCGTCATTGCCGTACATCGAGTAGTCCTTGACGGTATTTCCGGCCCCCTCGTTGAATTTCCAGTAGCCCAAGAGGGTCGGGTCGCTCGCGGGATCGGCAATTTCGTACATGTTCTCCCAGATCTGTTCGGGGGTCCGCGCCACGGACCAGACGCGCGCCTCGGCGATCTTGCCGTTCAGCGGACGGTAATTGTCGTAGGACTTGCCGATAAAGAACTGGTAGGCATCGCCGAAACCGCCGTACTTCTTCTCGTTGTCGGGGGTCGGATTTTTCAGATAGTAGTCGTAGAGGGCCCGCATGGCAAGATTGATGCGGTTGTCCTCGGTGGGTGTGGAGATGCCCACGCCGGTCTCCTCGCTCTGGATCTTGCCGTCGACATAGATACGCACGGTCTGCGTCATCTGGTCGTAGGTGCAGGCCACGTGGTACCACCGCCCGGCCGAAAGGTTCTTCGAGGCGTCGCTCCCGGGGAACTTGCCGAATTGCGAGCCGCTGCCCGAACCGTCGAACTGCAGTTGCTGCCGCTCGAAATTGGTGTCGCCGATACGCAGCAGGAGGTACTGTTCGACACCCATTACCGAGGAGATGCTCACTTTATCGGTGTTCCCGCTGGAGTTAACGATCGAGGTGGCGAACTGGTCGAGATAGATCAGCGCCTCGTAGGTCATGGCCGTCAGTCCGTTCCACGCCTTGCTCTGGTCGCCGTACTTGTCGAGGGTCGGGAAGTTGATCCAGTTCCCGGAGCCGAGTTGCGCGGCGGTGGTGATGTTCGACGAGCGTTTGACGACATAATAGGCCGTCGCGGAGGTCGCCAGCGTCGGGACCGACGACTGCGAGATGGTCACCGGCACGAGGTAGGTTTCGTCCAGCGGCAGAGCCCCGGCCTGTTCGGCACCCTCGCCCAGCAGGTTCTGCAGATGGAGCGTGAGCGTCTCGGAGGTGGTTTTGCCCGCGGTGATGGTGGCGGTTTCGGCCGAGAGCGTATAATACCGGGTGTCGAGCATCGTCCATGCGGTGCCGTAGCGTGCGTTGTAGCGCTCGACGAGCGACGGATCGACCGTCACGGTGAGTGTCACGTCGCGGTCCGAGGGATAGGCCAGCGTTGCCGTAAAGGTACGATCGTAAGTGTCGAGCGTGTTTTTGATCGTCGCAGCCTGCATGTCGGAGGTCTCCGCCACGTCGAGGTAGACCACGTTGCCGAACTTGTGGTCGTCGGCCGAGTAGTCGGTGCAGGACGTCTGGAGCGCAAGCAGCGCCATACAGGCCAGCAACAGCGTATGTTTCAGCGTTTTCATGGCTCTTTTATTTGGAAGGGTTCAACAGTTGGATGGCGCCGCTCAGCAGCGGGTAGTTGCGTTCGGCGTCGTAGTAGTCGTTGTCGATGTCGTAGGCCGCAAGCCCCGCCAGCGGACCCAGCGACACGACCCGTTCGGCCATCTCCGTCAGGGCGGCATGTTCGACGACCTCCTCGTCGTAGAGCGGTGCCCCGGCCGCAGCGGCCAGCAGCAGCCGTCCGGGCGCGATGCCCGCGTAGTCCGTGGCGTTGGCGACCTGGAGTTTCAGCGTCGTGATGTCGGTCGTCGCCTCGGTATCGAGGACCACGTAGTCCAGTTTCGCGCGGTCGGCCGCGGCCACGAAGACCGGATTGCCCTCATAGACGAGCAGCTGGCCGTCGGTTTTGGCTGCCGCGAGCGTCGCAACGACCGAAGCCGTCGCCGCAGCATCCAGCGGGTCGGCGGTGAATGAATAGCCGTCGAGGCCGTGCGTGCGGACCGCGGCGATTACGCCGTCGAGGTAGGTTTTGAGGGCCGCTTCTCCCGAAAAATCCGCCTTGCGGGCCGCGTAGTCCACCTGGTAGAGGACCCGGGTTCCCTTTTCGTGCATCGTGGCCATATCCTCGGCGTCGAACTGCGAAAAGTTGTCGGCATTGGTGAGCGACACGATGTCCAGCGAGTCGGGCAGGCAGCGCATGTAGTCCTTCTCGCTCGCGGAGGGCACGGGCGAGTTATGGAGCCGGGCGTAGGTCAGGAAATGCTCGCTCTGCTTGTAGGCGCGCAGTGCGGCCGTGTACTCCGCCCACAGGGCCGGGTCCTGATTGGCGGGCCGCTGGACCTGCCGTTCGACAGCCTCCGTCTCGGTCCAGTCGCTGCACGCAGCGGCCGCCAATGCGGGCAGCATGACCGCCATGCAGCGGAACAGTTTGGTTATGATGTTGTTTTTCATGGTGTCAGTCGTTAAAGGTTTTTGCGGTCCCACCACACGCGGGTTCCCTGCGTGTCGCCCCCGCCGTTGACGGATTCGCTGTTCAGGTCGGCGATGGCCGCCTGGAGGTGCGTCGGGTTCTCGGTGTACTCCTCCACGGGGTACGTCAGGCGCCGCGCCCCGAGCGACGAATCCACCGTCCCGCCGCTGGCATTCTCAACCACCGGCAGCAGCCGCGGATAGCCCGTGCGGCGGTGTTCGGACCACGCCTCGGTCCCCAGCGGGAAGATGGCGATCCACTTCTGGGTGATGATCTTTTCGAGGTTCGTCTCGATGTCCGTGGCCTTGTCGTCCCAGGCGATCGTCACGCTGCTCTGCGGCGTCGAAACCGAGTTCTTGCCGATCGGATCGACATAGGCCGCCGGGGTGCTCGTGGCATCGGCGATGTAGGCGTCGGCACCGTTGGCACCCCGCTCCTCGAACGACAGCCGGATGGCCTCCTCGTAGAGCGCCTTGGCCTCGGCAGCCGAGCCCCAGCGCAGTTCGTATTCGGCGCGCAGGAAGGTAACCTCCGCGGCATTCATCCACAGGTAGGGATCCGACCCCGTGATGAGCATGTTCGAATAGGAGGAGACGGCCGTAGCCTTGCTCGTGACGCTGATGCCGATGCGGATCCCGGCGTAGCCCTGGGTCTCCTGCCCACCCGAGACGAGCCGCACGGTCGTGAACATCTTCTCACGCCGCGGGTCGTTGTAGCCGTTCATGTAATTGATGATGTCGGCCCCGACGCGGTGGTCGCCCCAGTCGTTGTAGATCAGCGTCATGCGGTTGTCCGCCGTCTGCATCCGCGCATTGTCGGCATTGGCCGTGATGACGCCCCCGGCAATCGCTTCGGCGGCTTTCGTGCGGGCCGTCGCCTCGTCGGCGTAGGTCAGGCGCATCGCCATGCGCAACTTCAGCGAGTTGGCGAATTTCAGCCACTGCGCGATATTGCCCGCATAGACTCCGTCGTAGCGGCCGAAGGCATCGGACGGCAGCGTGAGGTTGTCCTCCAGCGAGGCAATCGCCGCATCGAGCTCCCCGAACATCGCCATGTATGCCTCCTGCTGCGTATCGTAGGCCACCTCAAGCGATTCGGTCTTGTCGGCCATGATCTGCGTGTAGGGGATCGGGCCGTAAGAGTCCGTCACGCGCTGCATGATCGCTATGCGGCAGATGGCGGCCAAGGCGTGAGCCGTCACGTCGTCCGTGCCGTTGACGATGGCGCGGTAGGCCGGGTAGGTTTCGCTGATGACGTTCACGAAGGGCCACTTGCGCCAGTCGGCCGAGGCATTGAAGGTCTCGAACTTGTTCTGCCAGGTGTCGACCGTGGCGCCGATATAACCCGCATAGGGACCTCCGACGAGGCTCTCCAGGAACTGATACATGTGCTCCTGCGTCGGGACGACAAGTCCCTGCAGGGTTTTGAGGTTCGTACCGATCTTGTAGTTGTTGGCCTGCAACTGTTCGTCGGTCACTTCGTTGGGATTTCGGTTGATGTCCGCGAAGTCGCCCGTACAGGCCGCCAGGAGCAGCACGACCGCCAGCAGCAGCCGCTGCACGTTATGTTTCGTAGTTTTCATGGTCTTGCTGTTCATTTAGAATTGGAATTTGACGTTGAAGCCCAGGCTGCGCAGCGACGGCATCATGAAGTAGTCGATGCCCTGGTAGTTCAGCCCCGTCGAGGCGACGGCCTCGGGGTCGAAGGGTGCCTTGCAGTAGATCATCCAGAGGTTGCGGCCGACGAACGAGACGGTCATGCGCATCTTGTCGCGGAACCACTTTGCGGGGAGCGTGTAGCCTAACGAAAGCTCCTGCAGGCGGAAATTCGTGGCCGAATAGGTGTAATATTGCGGCAACCCCGACTGCGCACCGATGGCCTGATACCACTTCTGGGCATCGATCGTCTGACGTCCGTTGATCAGGACGCCTCCGACATCGCGCGCCGCGGCCGAAGCCTCCGAAACGCCGTAGAGGTCCATGTTGGCCTGCGTGGCGGAGTAGCAGATGCCGCCGATGCGGCCCGTGAAGAGCACGCCGAGATTCACGCCCTTCCACGAAAAGTCGTTGCGCCAGGCGAGATTGTATTTCGGGAAGACCGACCCGAGATAAATGTCCTCCATGTAGTCGTCCTTGACGGCCACGTTGCCGCTCTTGTCCACCTCGATGAAACCTTCGCGGTTGTAGACCAGGTCGGAATTGGTGTAGAGGTCTCCCAGCGTACCGCCCGGCTTGAGGATGTACTTCGCCTTGCCGAGGCCCTTGATCTCCAGGCGGTCCTTCGAGATCAGCTCGCCGGTCTCGGGATGGACGTAGTTGTGAACCAGTTCGACGATTTCGTTCTTGTTCCACGAGAAGGTAAAGTTCGTCCCCCAGCGGAAGTCGCCCCAGGTATTGTCATACCCGGCCGAGAGCTCGACACCCGTATTGCGGACGTGGCCCGTCTGGAGGTAAATGGTCGAGTAGCCCGACGATACGGAGATCTGCGGGTCGAAGGTCTGGTTGTAGGTGTCGGCCCAATACCACGATGCCGAGAGGCTGACATGCTTCCACAGCCGGGCGTCGAGACCCACCTCGTAGGTGCGGGTCCGCTCCGGGTAGAGGTCGCCGATCGGATAGTGGGTCTTGGCGGTCCAGACCTTGTTCGTGGCGTCGTATTCGTAGGTGGGGATGGTCAGATGCCGCGGGAAAGGCATACCCACCGAGGCAATCGAACCGCGGATCTTCAGATAGGTCAGCGCACGACCCATGTCCCAGAGCGAGGTAGGCACCCACGAAAGGCCCACCGACGGATAGAAGAACGACGATTCGGGCGATTCGGCCAACTGCGAGGCCCAGTCGTTGCGGCCCGTCACCGTAAGGTAAAGCATCTGCTTCCACCCTACCTCCACCGAGGCGAAGATCGATTGGGTCTGCTCCTGCCAGCCCGACTTCTCGGCGCGTTTCTTCGAATCGTCGAGGTCGAAGACATTGAAGACGTTCGGAAGGCCGTTTTCCTGAATCGGCCCCCGGTATGACAGCATGTCGGTCTTGACATTGTTGATCGAGGCGCCGACGTTGGCCTGCAGCGACCAGTCGTCGCCGAAGGTCTTGTTGATATTGACCATCACGTCGGCATAGGTCTGCGTATCGTATTCGCGCTGTTCGGTGTAGTGTCCGTTCGCGCCGCCGTCGGTGATCGTGGTGTTCGACGAAGCATAGAGCTTCTGCGTATAGAGCGAATTGGCGTTGTCGATCCTGACGCGCCCGGCGACATTCAGCCACGGCAGGATGTCATACGACGCCGAGAAGGAGAGCAGGTAGCGTTTCTTGTCCGTGTTTCGGAGGTTGCGGTAGGCGATCCAGTAGGGATTCTGCATCCGCAGGTCACCGCCTTCGAGGTCCGACGACCAGAACTGCTCCATCAGCTTCGAGGCGGGATTGTAACGCTCGAAGATCCGGTAGGCGTCGAAATCCGTCCCCCGCGGAAAGAGGTAGGCCGGGACCAGCGGGTTCGAATAGACACCCTGGTTGGTCATGTTCTGATCCTGCTGGTAGATGTAGCTGGCCGAAGCATCCAGACGCAGCTTGTCCTTCAGAAAATAAGAGGTGTTCCGGAAGGTGAAGTTGTAGCGGTCGTAGGTGTTGTTCGGGATGATGCCGTCGGAGTTGACCGCGGCGGTCGAAAAGTAGGTCTGGTTCTTGTCCGTACCGCCCGAGACCGTCACGGCATTCGTATAGACATGGCCCGTTTCAAGAAAATCCTCCGGAGTGTAGCCGGTTTGGGCTGCCGGGGAGAGTTTCGCGCCCCAGCTGTAGACGGCAGAACCGGAACTTGAGCCATTCAACCCCGTGCCGTAGCGATTCTGGAACTCCGGCAAAACGAAGGGGTTCAGGAACTCCGTGTTGCTCGAAAGGGTCACCTTCAGCGCCCCGGACTGCCCCTTCTTCGTGGTGATCATCACGGCACCGTTTGCGGCATTCGAACCGTAGAGGGCTGCGGCTGCGGCGCCCGTCAGTACCGAAATCGACTCGATGTCCTCGGGGTTCAGATCGGCGATGGCCTCCGTGGCACCCTTCGAATCGAACTCCGTGCCGCCGCCTCCGCCGAAGTTGTACATCGGGATGCCGTCGATGACATAGAGGGCGTTGGACGACTGCGAGATCGACTTGTTGCCGCGGAGGACGACCTTCGTGGCGCCGCCGACGCCCGACGACGAGGCGTTGATCGTCACACCGGCGACCTTGCCCGCGAGCGAATTCATGAAGTTGGCATCCTTCACGGTGGTGATGTCCGCCGCGTCGATCTGCTGGACGTTGTACGAGAGGGCCTTCTCCTCGCGCTGAATGCCGAGGGCCGTGACAACTACCGATTCGATTTCGGCGGCGGCCTCTTCGAGCGTGACGTCGAACGACGTCCGGCTGCCCACGGAGACGATCACCGGTTCATATCCCAGGTAGTTGATCTCCAGCTGGGCCGTTGCGACGGGAGGCGGGACCCGCAGTGCGAAACGCCCCTCGGCATCGGTCGAGACGCCCTGGGTGGTGCCGCGGATGATGACCGAGGCGCCGACGACGGGCTGTCCCTTGGCATCGGTCACGCGGCCCCGGACCTCGACCGGTTCGGAGACGGGCTGCTGGCGTTTGGAGAGGATGATGCTCTTCCCGTCAATCGAATAGTCGATGCCGAAAGGCGGGAAAATACGGTTCAGCACCGTAGTAATCAATTCGTTTGAAACATTGATACTTACCTTGTGTCGGTTCAGGTCCTCGACATCGCGGTTGATGAAGAGGTAGCGGGTCTGCCTTTTGATCTCGTTCATGGCCTGTTCCAGCGAGGCATCCCGGAGGTCGAGCGAGACGCGGGCCGTCTGAGCTTCGGCCGGGAGTACGGCGCCGCTCAAACAAACAAGCAAGGCAAGTCGAAACAGTCTCCCGATTTTTTGGGTGAATCCTGTTTTTTCCATACTTTTGCAGAATTAAGGATAATAGGTTACTGAGTTTCAGGTTGACCATTATCTGCGGTCTGCGAATTGGGTGGATTCGCAGACCATTTTTTTCGATAACGGTCGGCAGGTTGGAGGTATGCGATCGTTATTTTCTCATAGGCAGAACGGGGTTAGCAGGTATGACTTCAAGGATATGGATGTTCGCGGCCAACGTTTTCGTCAGCGGATCACGATGACATTGCTCTTTTCGTCGCGGGTGTAGGAGAATTCGGAGCAGACCTGCTGCAGCACATGCAAGGCATACTCCACGCCGTCCGAGATGCGGATTTCGCCGCTCATCACGTCGATCTGCGGCATGGTCTGTCGTTCAATGCGGATCTGCACGTCGAAGGCGCGTTCGAAGGTCTGCATCAGCTCCTCGAAGGGCATCTTCTTCAGATGGATCAGCCCTTCGGTCCAGCACAGGTCGGCGAAATCGGCCACGCGCTCCTTGTAGAGCCGTCCGTTCTCCAGGACAACCATGTCGTTGGGCTGCATGACGATGGACTCGGCGGGGTCGATGCGGCTGGTGACCTGCACCTTTCCTTCGACCAGCGTGGTCGAGAAGCTGGCGCGCTCCTCGTCGGCCTGGACATTGAACGTCGTACCGAGGACCCGAATGTCGGAGGCGAAGGTCTCGACCACGAAGGGGTGCTTCGCATCGTGCGCGACCTCGAAGAAGGCTTCGCCGGAGAGTTTCACCCGGCGGGCCTCCCGGGCGAACACGACCGGGTATTCGAGGGTCGTTCCGGCATTGAGCCGCACGCGGGTGCCGTCCGCCAGGGTCATCTGCATCCGCTGCCCGGCGGGTACGGAGATCACCGTCTCGCATCCGGCCAGCGAATGCCGGTAATAACTCTTTCCGAAATAGGCGGCCCCGACGGCCAGGAGCACCACGGCGGCGGCCCGGACGGCATGACGGAGCACCTGACGCCCGATCCGGCGGCCCAGCGGCACCGCGGGTCGTGCGGACTCCGGTCGCGGAGCATAGAGCGCCAATCCGGCGAACAGCACGTGGGCCTTGCGGAATTCCCGGCGGTTGTCCTCCGAGGCTTCGATCCAGGTGAGGATGCGCTCCTCCTCCTGCGGGGTGGTTTCGCCCCGAAAATAGCTGAATAAAAGTTCCTGATCCATGATCTTCACTTTCCGGTTTATTATATAGTCGGTTGAGCGCGGGTCGGTTTACCCCCGTTTCGGCGGAATTTCGTCAAATAAATATTTTCGAGAATTTCCTTAAAATTTTACAAATATCCAACATTCCAATTATCAGACGTTTGAAAAATTCGCAAATTTGATTTTGTTTTTTTCGCGGAATAAATCTTAACTTTGACGACACAAAAAAAGCAGACGACCCCCGATGTTTCAGCAGATGGATATGCAGGAATTCGACCGGCTGTACGCCGAGTACAAGCCTCGGTTCGTGCTCATTGCGTGCTCCTACCTTCGGGACCGTGCGCAGGCCGAGGATCTTGTGACAGACTGCTTCATGCACTGCTGGGAGCGACGTCGGGAGATCGGCAGCGTGACGGAAAACATCCCGGCCTACCTGCTGGGGATCATCCGCCACAAATGTATCGACGCCCTGCGCGCGAAGCAGCAGCACCTGCAGACGCACCAGCAAATCTACCAGCTGGGGCTGCGGAACATCCGCGAGAACCTGGCGGCCCTTGAGGAGTGCGACCTGGCGAAGACGCTTTTCCGGGCGGAGGTGGAGGAGATTTTCCGGCGGCGGTTGTCGGAGATGCCGGAGCTTTCGGCGCGGATCTTCATGGCGAGCCGGTTCGAGGAGCGGACCTACCAGGAGATTGCCGAGGAGTACCAGGTTTCGGTCCGGAAGGTCACGCGGGAGATCCAACGCTGCCTGAAACTGCTGCGCGAGGACCTGGGCGACTACCTTCCGCTTGCCACGCTGCTGTTCCCGCACTTTCTCGACAAATCGTAGGCCGAGAGGGAGAGGGATATCGGAGATTGCCCGCGCGGCACGGCTCCACCCTTACCCGTTCAATACCACCGGCCCGATACGACGGGAGCGGGAGGAATTACCCTCCCGCTCCCGGAAATACCGTTCGGACCTTCCGAATCGGCCCGCAGCCTGCATTTCGGCCTATAATCCAGCCCGCACCTGCTGTTCAGCCTATAACTCGGCCTGCTGTTGGCTGTTCGGCCTATGAATCCGGTCCGCAGCCTGCTGTTCAGCCTATAATCCGGCCCGCAGCCAGCATTTCGGTCCGTTATTCGCCCCGATGTCCGTTATTCGGCCCCGCGGGGTTGATTTTTCAGTTTCTCCTGATCCTTGCGGTAAATCTGATAGGAATTTACGAAGTTCTGCCAGACGATGTAGGCTGTCGGGGCGATCGAGGAGACGGGATTCAGGAACGACTGTGCCATCCAGACGGCCAGCACGGTATTTTTCTGACCGAGCGACTGGCCTCCGGCGGGGGGATCGCCGTAACGGCGTCCGATCGTGCGTCCGACCTTGAACTGCACCAGACAGATCACCAGTGCCGCAAAGGCCAGCCACAACTCCGTGGAGACCGAAGCGTTGTGGAGGTCGATGATGAAGCAGGTCGTGCGTCCGATGATCACGAGCAGCGACATGAGCCACATGTAGAAGGAGATCTGGCCGTGGTCTCCGATCCATTTTGCCAGTTTCGGGAAGACGAAGCGGAAAAATTGCGCGGCGGCGAAGGGTCCGACGAGCAGCGGGGCGATCCGGGCGAGGATCTGCGCGAAGGTGCATTCACCCGTTCCGGTGAAGGTCAGGATGACGGGTGCCACCAGGGCGATTGCCATGTTGCAGATGAGGCTGTAGGTAGCCATTGTGGCGACGTTTGCGCCGAGCATTCCACCGATGACCACGGCGGCCATCGCCACGGGGGCCAGGATGCAGATCATGGCGCCCTGGGCTACGATTTCATTGAAGGGGTGCAGCACCAGGTAGACACCCAGACAGACCACTACCTGAAAGAGCAGCAGCCAGACGTGCAGCATCGAGGGTTTCATCTGTTTGGGGCTGACGCGGCAGAAGGTGACGAAGAGCATCAGGAAGATCAGCGTCGGGGTGATCATCTGATGGCTTGCGGTTTCGAGGGCCGCGATCGGGCGGCACAGCAGCGCCCCCACCACCATGGCCGACGGCATGGCGATGGTCCTCACGTTGCGGTGCAATTGTTCGATCAGATGCATCTTATGCGAGGAGTTCCTTGACCTTGGCCGAAATCTCCTTGCCGTCGGCACGCCCGGCCAGGCGCTTCGAGGCCACACCCATCACCTTGCCCATCTCCTTCATCGACGTGGCGCCGACCTCGGCGATGATGGCCTTCACCTCGGCGGTCAGCTCCTCCGGCGTGAGCTGCTTGGGGAGGAACTCCTGATAGACGGCCACCTGGGCCAACTCCTCCGAGGCCAGATCGGGCCGGTTCTGTTCGGTAAAGATCGCCGCGGAGTCCGTGCCCTGCTTGGCGAGTTTCGAGATGATCTTCAGCACGTCGGCATCGGGGAGTTCGGCTACCTCGGGACCGGCGGTCTTGGCTTCGATGATGTACTTTTTGGCGTTGCGGAGCGCACTCAGACGCACCGTATCCTTGGCCTTCATGGCCTCCATGATTCCTTTCGAAATCTGCTGTTCCAACGACATAAATTTTTGAATTTTAGCAAGTAAAACGATTTATTTCCACTATTCCTTCATGACGAGAAAATCCAATACGTCGCGCATCAAACGGTCGCGCTGCACGCCGTCGCGGATCGTCTCGAACGGGAAGCCCGCCACAAAGGTCCTTCCGGGGGTTTCGCACGCCACGGCGGCCGTACCTCCGTCATCGTCGTAGCGCATTACGGCAAATGCTTCGTCCCCGGTCGGACGCAGGGCATCCCGCCGCTCGACGACGTAGCAATCGGGGCGGTAGAGCGTATTGAAACGGTACTCGCCGCGCGAGAATCCCGGGTGAGCCGTCACGACGCGGATGCGCCCCGTCCCCGATTCGCTGCAGGTATCCAGCCGGCAGCGCAGCACCTCTTCGGCAAAGGCCCGCCCGACGGACTCCGCCTCAGCGTTCCCCGCAAGGTCCGAAAGGACGTAGGCCCCCGAGACGAACAAGGCCCCGCCATCGGCCAGATAGCGGCGCAAACGCCCCTGCAGGGCCTTCGGGAAGGCCGTGAACGAAGGTTCGCCGAGCCCGCGGCCCATCGGCGTGGTGCGCTGCTTGCCCAGAATCAGATCGACCGCACCATAACCCTCCAGCGCGACGCGCCCCTCCTCGACGGCCCGCGCCGACGCCGAACAGAACGAGTAGCCCGCCGCGGCGATCGAACGGCCGTGCAGGGCCGGATAGTCGAACGTATTGCCGCCGATCACGTCGGTCTCGTAGCTGCGGTCGCAGGCCCCGAGGGCGATGCTGTCGATGTTGCAACGCGCCTGGGCGAGATCGAAGACCCGCTGGGGGCCGATGAACGAGATATCCATGCGGTCGGGGACCCCGCCGTCGAGGTCCATACGGAATCCCGCCAGCGAGTCGCACCGCACGCTCTCGGGACCGCTCACGCGGTCGAATCCGTTGACCACCAGCACGCGGCCCCTTTCCTCGGCCACGCGGCACACCGCCAGGGTCTCGCCCGGGAAACTCTCCCCGCCGGCATTGACGGCCGTCACGCGGTAGCTGTAGACGTGTCCGGGCTCCTGTTCGACGGTCAACTCGGGGCGGTCGGTCCGGCGGCCGTTGTCGAATCCCCCGTCATCGCGCCGCGTGTAGACCACATAGGCCGTCGGGGCGGCCGAAGGTTCCAGCGGGTCGGTCGTGGGCTGCCACGAGAGCCGCACCCGGTTGTCGGGGGTGAACTCCGCGGCGAACGACGACACCGGAAGCGGTTGAACCACCACTTCAGATAATCCGTATTGCGAGCTGACATAGCGCAGGATACCCTTGTAAACGGCCCGGCTCACGAGGAACCGGAAACGCGGGTCCTGACCCAGGCGCATGTCGGCGAAATTCTGGTGCGAAAGCAGTTCGAGCAGCATGGTCGGAACCCCCGGGACCCGCGCTTCGTAGTAGGCGCGGTTCCAGATCCCGCGCCGCTGCCAGCCGGGTTCGCAGGTGCGGCGGATATCCTCCACGACCTGCGTCTGCACGAGGTCCGTCAGGTCGCGCGAGCGGTAGCGGTCGGCTCCGCCCTCGAACTTCCCGCCGTGCTCCCGCGTATAGCAGATGCCCAGCGTCCCGACGATCCCGTCGCCGTCGCGCACCCCGGCATCCGAATGGAACGCCAGGGCCATGTCGAGCGGGATGTGCAGGCCCGTCGAATCGGGCAGGCGTTCCGAACCGCCCAGCAGGGCGTTGACCCAATGGGCCCGCGACATGTAGTCGTCCTTGTAGTCGTCCTTATGGTGTTTCGGCGAGTAGACCTCCTCGGGGAATCCGGCCCATTGCAGCCAGTAGCGGGCTCCTTCGCAGAAACGCGGGTAGCCGCTCGTCTCGGCCACATACTCCCGGTCGGGCCGCCGCAGCGAGTCGACCGGCGTGCGGGCCACGTTCCCGAAGCCGCCGCCCACCTTCACGGCATCGGCCGAAACCAGCCGTCCGGCGCGCCGCGAACGGTTCGTCAGCGTCACGATCGACTGCTCACCCGGGGCGAATGCGAAGTGTCCCAGGTAGATCCACGTTCCGCCGCCCATCGTCTGATTGACGGCAAACTCGGTCTCGCCGCCCAGGTGGTGCACCGTATAGCGGGCATCGTCAACACTCTCCGGGGTCGATTCGTAACTCACGTAGACGGCGTATTCACCCCGCTCGGGGATCGTGGCCCGCCATTCGGCCTGCCCCGAAGGGCGGTGCGTGACGCTCCGGATCCGGCGCGTCGTACCCTCCCGGAAGGGGTTTTCGCCGGTCAGATAGACCTGTCGGCGGTGGGCAAAGCCCGCACCGCCCGGGCCCCAGGCCCCCTGTTCCGTGTACTCCCGGCCGGCATCGTTGTCGGCCAGCACCTCGTGGCGCTGCACGTCGCGTTCGCGCGGCAGCAGCACGCACGCCCCGGCGTTTTCGAGCATCGGAACCAGGTACGGCAGCACGTAACTCTGCGTATAGAGGTCCTCGCAGGTCTGCCACAGCGCCGAACGCTGCCACCGCCAGCGGTTCTCCGGCTGGTCGAAATAGCGTCCGTGGCTCTGCCACACGGCGATATGGCGTCCCGCAAGCCCCGCGGTCGGCGTCGGCACGGCCGTCGAGAGGCACGTCACCAGCGGACGCTCCGACAGGCGGGAGCGGTTGGTGAAGAGGACGAGTTTCCGCTTCTCGACCAGCCGCCGCACCTGCGACGCATCGCGGCACGCCAACGGGATCAGCTCCGAGACCTCGCGGTTATCGGTGTAGAGTTCGATCTGCGCCTTGCGGAACTCCGCCGGGAGCAGCGCCCGCACCGAATCGCGCATCGCCCGCGTATTCGCCTCGCGGAAAGGATAGTACGAAAGTCCGATCGAGGCGTAGATCCGCACCGTGCGGCGCGAAGCCTTCACGCCCTGCACCCGCACCGGAATCGGCTCCGCCTTCTGGTAGCCGCCCGACACCTCGCGCGAGACGATCCGCGAAAGCGTCCGGGCAATTTCGGCCCGCGTCGCGGAGCCGATCTCCGCAGCCGAGACTTCACTTAATGCAAAAAGTGAGATAAGGAGATATAACAGTTTATTTTTCATTCTTTTGCGATAGTATCCACATGCCGATCATCGTAAAGGCGGCATTGTAGATCAGGAGTTCGAAACCGATTTGGTAATCCCACGCCTCGCGGGCCCATGTCTGCAGCAGGGCGCTCAGAACCGGAGCCAAAACCGCCACCAGCGGGATCCAGCGGTCACGCACCCGGCGGCGCGTCACCATCCCGAAGGCAAACATTCCGAGGATCGGACCGTAGGTGTAGCTGGCCACCTTGTAGACCAGGTTGATGACGCTGTCGTCGGCCCAGTATTCGAAGGCTAGGATCACGGCTGCCATCCCCAGCGCCATCCCCACATGCACCCCCTTGCGCAGGCGTGTCAGGCGCACGTCGTCCATGCGTTTCGGGCCTTCGAGGATGTCCACCGTGAAGGAGGTCGTCAGGGCCGTGAGCGCCGATCCCGCAGCCGAATAGGTGCTTGAGATAAGCCCCACAACAAACAGAATGCCAACTACAAGCGGAAGTCCGCCTTCAACCGCCACCAGCGAAAAAACCTGGTCGCTCTTCTCCGGGAGCGCCATCCCGGTCCGCGCCGCGTAGAGGTAGAGCAGCACCCCCAGCACCAGGAAGAGGAAGATCACGAAGATCTGGCTCACGGCCGTCAGTACGATGTTCTTCTGCGAATCGCGCGGCGTGGCGCAGCTCAGGTTCCGCTGCATCATGTCCTGGTCGAGTCCCGTCATGGCCACCAGCAGCACGATCCCCGCCGCAAACATCTTCCAGAAGTAGCGCTCCGACGAAGGGTCGTCGAAAAAGAAGATCCGCGACATCGGAGAGGCTGCCACTTCGCGCGCCGTCTCCGTCACCGAAAGGTTTAGGGCCTGCATGATGAAGAGAATCGACAGCACGAGGCTCCCGACCAGGCACAGCGTCTTGAGCGTATCGGTCCAGATCAGCGACTTCACGCCCCCCTGGTGCGTATAGAGCCACACGAAGGCCATCGTCACCAGCGCATTGGCCCAGAACGGAATGCCGTAGTGCGCAAAGACCAGCAGCTGCAGCACCGCACAGACCACGTAGACCCGCAGCGCTGCGCCCAGCATCTTCGAGATGAAGAAGAACCACGCCCCGGTGCGGTGCGAGGCCACGCCGAAGCGGTCGTCCAGATATTCGTAGAGCGACACCACCCGCAGGCGGTAGAAGGTCGGGATCAGCACGTAGGCCACGACAAGCTGGCCCACGGTAAAGCCCGCAACCATCTGCATGTAGGAGAAGGAGTCCGCGGCCACAGAACCCGGCACCGAGATGAAGGTCACGCCCGACATCGCCGCTCCGATCATCGCAAAAGCCGCCATATACCACGGCGTGCGGCGGTTCCCGGTGAAGAAACCCGCATTGTCGGCACGCCGGCCCGAGAGCCACGCAACGGCGAACAGCACGGCGATATAGCCCAAAACGGTACAGATGACGGCAACGGGTGTCATGGCGGATTCTTCGGATTTCGGTGCGGGGAAGGGCCCCGCCGCCCGGCAAGCAGGCGGCACTCGGCGTCCCCCGCACGGTACATACGTCGGCAAAGATACGAAAAACCTCGGAATTGTGTGCTCCCGGCGGATCATTCCCCGCAAGGGAGAACACGACGTCTGCAGATTCCCGACCGAAAAGGCACGCATCTTGCCCGGAAAGTTCACAATTCGGGGTTTTTCCGTATCTTTACCGAAAACGGGAGGGAAGCCGTCGGAGCCGTCGGAGCCGTCGGATCTGTCGGAGTCGTCGGATCTGTCGGAGTCGTCGGGCCGCAGGCCGTCGGGTGCCCGCCGCTTCCTGCCTGCGGAGAAAAACGGAACGATCCCAAAACCAAAACCAAAACTCGAAAAATATGGCTTTCTTCAAGGAATTCAAGGAATTCGCCATGAAAGGCAATGTCATGGACATGGCCGTCGGCGTGATCATCGGAGGCGCATTCGGAAAGATCGTCTCCTCGCTCGTGAACGACATCCTCATGCCCCCGATCGGAGCGCTGATCGGAAACACCGACTTCTCGCAGCTCCGGATCGACATCTCGAAGGTCCGCGACGTCACATCCGGAGCCATGCACTCCGTCGAGGGGCTGGTCGGCGGAACCGACGCGGCGGCCCAGGCGGCTCCCGTGGAGCCCATTTACTGGAACTACGGCGCATTCATCCAGCAATGTGTCGATTTCATCATCCTCGCCTTCTGCGTCTTCCTCATGGTCAAACTCATGAACCGCCTCATGCGCAAAAAGGCCCAGACGCCGCCTGCGCCCCCCGCCCCTTCGAAAGAGGAGCTGCTCCTGACCGAAATCCGCGATTTGCTGAAAGAGCAGCGGAAATAATCGAGTCAACCTGCTCGGAATCAGTAGAATCCGGTCTTGCGTCCGCAGGGCCGGATTTTCATTTCAAAATGTAAAACATTCCGTTCGAAAATAAATTGGCTTTCGAAATTGATTTTTACGAAATAAAAAGTTATTTTCGCGAAAGATAACCCTTAAAACCGAAAGCCATGAAGAGCCCGATCAAAGCCGCCGGAATCGGCGTACTGGCACTCGCGTCAACCGCCTGCTCCCAGCAGGAACCTCAACGACCCAACATCATCCTGATCCTCGCCGACGACCTCGGAAGCGAATGTATCGGCTGCTACGGCGGAGTCAGTTACCAGACTCCCTGCATCGACTCTCTCGCCCGGCAGGCCATCCGCTTCGAAAACATGCACGCCATGCCCCTCAGCACCCCTTCGCGCGTGCAACTCATGACCGGAATCTACAACGACCGAAACTACGTCAATTTCGGATACATGAACGACGACGAGCACACCTTCGCCCACCTCGCACAACAGGCCGGGTATTCCACGGCTATCGTCGGGAAATGGCAGCTCGGACGTTCCCGGGAGATGGTCTCCAAACTCGGTTTCGACGAATGGTGCCTCTGCCAGCTCGAAATCTACAAGGAACTCGCCGGAGACAAGGCTACCGACCGCTATGCTTTCTCCTACCTCGACAACAACGGACGCTACGATTTCAGCTACTACGGACCCGACGATGCCCTGCGCTATGCGTTCGACTTCATCGACCGCCAGGCAGCAGCCGGAAAACCATTCCTGCTCTACTACCCCACACCCCTCGTCCATACGCCCCACGTCCCCACCCCCGACTCCGAGTGCTGGACCGACAACCCCGAAACCCGGTTCATTCACGACACCCGACACTTCCCCGACATGGTCGCCTACCTCGACAAGCAGGTCGGGAAATTCGTCGACAAACTCCAGGCCGACGGCCTTTGGGACAATACCATTCTGATCTTCGTCGGTGACAACGGAACCATGGAGCAGGTCGTCTCGAAAATGAGCGACGGTCGCGAAATCAAGGGCGGAAAGGGAAATGCAACCTCAAACGGCACGCACGTTCCCCTGCTGATCGCCTGGGGCGACAAAATCAAGTCCGGGCGCGTCAGCGAACGGCTCGTCGACATGACCGACTTCATGCCCACAATGGCCGACGCCATGGGGATCAAAGTCCCCGAGGAGTGGCGCATCGACGGCATCTCGCTCTATCCCGAACTCTGCGGGCTCGAACCCCTCCAGCGGGAATTCACCCTCGTGCACTTCAATCCCCTGTGGCCCCACAAGCCCTATCCGCGAGCCGCCCGCTGCGCCTTCAATACCGAATACAAGTATTATTGGGACGGGCGGTTCTACCACTTCTCCGAGGACCCCATGGAGCAGCACCCGCTCGATGTGGCGGAGTGTGCGCCCGAGGTGCAGGAGCTCTACGCCAAACTCAAGGCCAAGGTCGACGAAATGCCCGACTGGTATCCCGACAAGCCCGGGGCCCCGCGGCACGGTGATTACAAGAGCTTCTACGACGCCAATCCGCAGCAAGTCAAATGATGGATTATTGACGAAGTGACAGGTCGGCACTTCGCCTTCCGAAAAAGCCCTGCGCCGGACCTGTTCCGGCGCAGGGCTTTTTGGCGATCGGAAGGAAATTCGGTTGTCAGACGCGGCGCTCTTCGATCAGGCAAGGCGTCAAACCTCCGACGGCGTATCGTCAGCGTCCTTTTTCGTGGCGTACTCCTGGAGAATGTAGGTCGTGAAGATCGGGAAGAACATCATCCCTAACGACGGCAGCAGCACGCATACCACCTTACCGACAGTCGTAACCGGAAATATCGCAGTTCCGACCGTCGTGACGTTCATCCACGCCCACCACAAGGCGTTCCCGAAGCCGTGGAGTTTCGGGTTCACCAGCACTTCGTAGTCGTAGAACACCAGTGCCGAGAGGTAAGTGAAGGTCACAACCGTGAAAAGATAGGCCCCAAACAACCACTGCATCCGGTTTCCCCGCGCCATCCACTGCACGATGATGAACATCGCCAAAAAAGCCCGCAGCATCGGAATCAGACCCACCAGGATCCCCCAGTCGTGGGTCATGCGGAGATCCATCCACGACAGCAGCGTCAGATAGGGAATCGATATCAACAGATAAAACAGATGTTGTATGAAAAAACGAAGTTTCCGCGCAGACTGGATCAGCCGAAACAGGAAATCGTAGAGAAAAATCATGCAGACGAAAAACTGGATCGTCTGGTAAGTGCCGGATAAATGGGTGTGGTCCCCGGCGAGAATTTCCCACGAGAGGGCCACAAGCAGCGTAATGCCGGCCAGAAGTTTCAGGATTCCCAGGGTGTCGGTCAATTGGGAGTGTGAGGATTCGGATGGGGCCATTGGATTTTATTTTTCGCGCAGAGGTCTCAAAATCAATGCCACAACCCGACACCGAAAGTTTTTCCCGCGTTTTTTCGCCCGAATATTTTGCAGGTTCGGATTTTTCGATTACCTTTGCACACGCTTTCAGCAATGGCGGGATAGCTCAGCTGGTTAGAGCGCATGATTCATAATCATGAGGTCGAGAGTTCAAGTCTCTCTCCCGCTACGAAAGGGTCGAATTCCAATTCGGCCCTTTTTTTGTTGAGACAAGGAGGGTGAGTGAGTGAGTGAGGCAGGCAAACAGACTTGCTGGCAGACAAAATGGATGGCGGGCAGACAAACAAGTTGGCGGGCAGACAAACAAGTTGGCGGGCAGACAGAGGGGGGGGGTAAGAGGACAGAGCAAAAGAACAGAGCAAGAGGAAAAGAGAGCGAAAAACACGAGGAAGGAGATATGAACACCACGAAAAATCCGCCCGCAGCATCGTTGCGGGCGGATTTCTTCACATGCTTACAAACTTACAAGGCCGGTCAACCGATGTCAACCAGCGGCGCGTCCGTAGCCACATTCTGGCCCTCGCTGACGAAGATCTGTTTCACCTCTCCGGCATAATCCGTCGTAATGGCGTTCTCCATCTTCATCGCCTCCAAAATCACAACCTCATCCCCGGCTTTCACCCGGTCTCCGACCTTCACCTTCACCTCGATCACACGACCCGGAAGCGGCGCCGTAACGGCCTGACCCGTAATCGTAATCGGAGCCTCCTCCTCGGCGGCGGCCTGCTCCTCGGCCGCAACAGCCGGTTTCGAAGCCTCGTAGGCCTTCACCTTCTCGTTCGTCAGGAAGGTCTTCGCTACCAGCGGGAACAGCTCCAGCAACAGCACCTCCTTCTCGTTAGCCGCCAACTTCACTCCTCCGGCTTCCGGAAGCTCCGGATTCGGCTGCATCTGGTATTTCGACGTATCGTAAGGAGTCTCCTCACGCACCCCGCAGATCTTGAACCGGAACTCCGGATCAATCTTCACCGGCGTTTTGCCGTACTCGCCCTTCACCAGTCCCACAAATTGCGACGACTTGTTCGTGTACATCGGACGTCCGGCCTTCTCATCCAAAGCACAGTTCACGGCCTGTGCCCCCACGATCTGCGACGTCGGCGTAACCAGCGGCGGAAGCCCCGCAGCCAAACGAACCGTCGGTATCAACTCCATCGCCCGCGGAAGAATCTCCTCCGCCTTCAGCTGCTTGAGCTGTGCTACCATGTTCGAATACATGCCGCCCGGAATCTCGGCCTTCTGAACCAACTCGTTCGGAGCCGGGAACCCAAACCACGCCTCGATCCGACGGCAGGCATCGATCGTCCCCGCCTCGTCATCCGCCTCCGCGGCCTTGATCGCACGATCGAACAGCCCGTCAACCTCCGCCGGAAGCTCGTCCGTCAGCGGATTGAACGCCTTCGGCTCGGGTTTCTCCGTCCCGAAGACCGACTGGTTCAGCTCCTTGCGGATCTCACGAAGCTGCGTGTTGATCTTCGCAACCGCCTCCATGTTCACGCCCGTGTCGATGCCCAGCTTCTTGCAGAAAACGTAGACCAGCTCGATGGCCGGAGCCCCCGTCCCACCGGCAAAATACCAGCAGTTCGTATCCACGATATCCACCCCCGCAACAATCGCCGCCAAAACCGATGCCAGGCCGTAACCCGGCGTACAGTGCGTGTGGAAATCCACCGGAATCGAAAGATGCTGCTTGAAGAGCTTGACCAGCGTGGCCACACGCCGCGGCGGGATCAGTCCCGACATATCCTTGATCGTGATCATGTCCGCACCCAAAGCCGCCATCTGCTTCGCCTTGTCCAGGAAGTAGGCATCCGTGAAGACCGGAGCCGGATTCTTCTTCCCCTTCAACTTGTCCCAAAGGCTCAACTCCGGGTACTTCGGGTCCACCGTATAGCAAACCGCACAGTCCGCGATCCCACCGTACTGCTTCACGTATTTCACCGTGGATTTCACGTTGTCGACGTCGTTCAACGCATCGAAAATACGCATGATCCCCAGACCGCTCTCAATCGAATTGCGGCAGAATCCGTCGATGATCTCGTCCGTATAGGGCGAATAACCGAAAAGATTACGCCCCCGAGACAATGCCGTGAGCTTCGAAACATTGCCTACGGCCCGGTAGATCGTCTCCAGCCGCGTCCACGGACTCTCGTTCAGATAACGCATCACCGAGTCCGGCACTGCGCCTCCCCAAACCTCCATCGCATAGAAATTCGCATCCTTGTAGAACGGCAGGCAGCGGTCAATCTGCCCCTGGTTCATACGAGTCGCAAACGACGACTGCTGCCCGTCGCGCAACGTAAGATCCCTGATTTTGAGATTTCTTGCCATTTGTAATTCGATTTTACGGTTATTACAATAACTTTACTGTTATTACAATAACAAAGGTAATAAAGCACTTCGAATTTACAATTTTTTTACCGCTTTTTTTTACAAAAAGTTGCCGAAATCCCCGCTTTTCATAAAAATCCGGGCCTCGCCCACACCCCAAACCTCCCCAAAATACCATCGACCCCCTACGGACAAAACCGGTTCCGGTCGAGGTACTTGCACTTGAAAAGATCCACGAAATAGACGAACATCGCCAAAAGCAACGGCCCGAAAATCACACCGATAAACCCGAACAGCGACAACCCGATGAAAACCCCGAAAATCGTGATGAGCGGGTGCGTGTGCGCCATGCGCTTCTGGACCACGAAGCGGACAACGTTGTCCACGTGCGTCACGACCAGCGTGCCGTAAAGCGCCAGCCCGATCGCCGGAGCCCATGACCCGCTCATCGCCATGTATCCCGCCAGCGGAACCCATACCAGCGCCGTGCCGACTATCGGGATAATCGTGGCAAAGCACGTCAGAACACCCCAGAACAACGGACTCGGCGCCCCGAAAATCAGGTAACCCCCGTAGGCCACAAACCCCTGGACCACGGCCAGCAGCGGAATCCCGATGGCATTCGAACGCACGATCAGGTGGATTTCATGCAGCACCGTGCGCGAAACCCGCCGGTCGAAAGGCAGCAGATCGCTGCAGTAGGCCTCCATCCGCGTGCCCCCGACCAGCATGAAGTAAAGCACGAAGAGCAGCACCACGAGGTTGATCGCAAAATCCGCAATCCCGCCCACCAGCCACTGCCCGACCCGCGGAACGTAACTCAGAAAAGAGCGCAGATTCACCTCCGACCAGAGATCGTAGCCCGTCCGCTCCTCGATGAGCAGCATCAGGTGCTTCACCGCAACCACCACCGGCTGCGGATTCGCAACCACGGCCTGGATCTTGACGGCAATCATCCAGCCGATCAGCGTGATCGGAATCAGAAAACAGACAACCGCCTCGGCCAGCAGCACCGCCGCCGCCATGCTGCGCCGCCACTGCCGGTGTTCGGTCAGTCGGCGCATCTGGCGCCGCAGCAGCACGTAGATCGTCACGGCACCCAGCAATCCCCCCAGAAACGGCAGAATCTCCACGAAAATCGTGACGCCAAGGCCCACGATCAGGACGAAAAGCGAATAACGCCCGTATTTCTCCCGGATCGACAACATATCTCCCCGCCATGCGCAAGGAACGTGCCGCAAACCCCGCCGCCGAAACGGAAAACAGACCGCAAGAAACGGATATCCGGTCGGGCCGCAGCAAGAAACGGATGTCCGGTCGGGCCGCAGCAAGAAACGGATGTCCGGTCGGGCCGCAGCAAGAAACGGATGTCCGGTCGGGCCGCCCAAAAACAGACGCTCCGGGCCGCGAGGGTCCGGAACGCATTTCAGAGAGAAGCCGAAAAGAGTGTCGGTCAGAGCAGGCGCTCCCGCAGCACGGCACAGGCCCCGGCCGGATCCCGATGGTCGAACAGGAACCCCCGGATCCCCAGCGCCCCGGCCGCCTCGATGTTCGTCGCACGATCGTCGACGAACAGCGTCTCCGCCGGGGCCAGGCCGTAGCGGTCGAGCAGAATCTCATAGATCCGGCGCTCGGGCTTCACCGTCAGCTCCTCGCACGAAACAACCTCGCCGTCGAACAATCTGTAAACCGGGAAGCGACGCAGATGCGCAATGAATTCATGCGCCATGTTCGAAAGCACGTAAAGCCGGTAGCCCGCCGCCTTCAGGTCGCGCACCAGCGCCTCGGTCGCCGGAATCGGCTCCTGCAGGTCGATGGCCTGCTGCAGCACCTCCGCACATCGCTCATACGGGCGACCCGTCATCTCCACAAGGGTCTGTGTCACCGACTCCAGCGTATTCGTGCCCCGGTCGTACTCCTCCCAGAAACGCGGCATCTGCGGAGCCCGCAGAAATCCGAAAAACTCCAGCAGCTCCGGGTCGCACTTCTTCCTGTCGCGGGCGAACAGCACGCCGCCCAGATCGAAAACGATATTCTTCATGGTCTCACTTTTCACGGCTGCAAAGATACGGCACAGACGCCGCAGAAGCAAATTTTCGCAGGCTTTCCACTCCCCCGGACACAAAAAAACGGGACGCTCCCCGTAGGAACCGTCCCGTTGCATCAGCCGGGCCATCCTTTACCCGCCCCTCCGGTCAGAAGAGGTGCCACGCCACCGTCAAACCGGCCATGACGATCGAAACCATCGACATCAGCTTGATGAGGATGTTCAGCGACGGACCCGACGTATCCTTGAACGGATCGCCCACCGTATCGCCCACGACCGTGGCCTTGTGGCAATCGGAGCCTTTGCCGCCGAAATGCCCCTCCTCGATCATCTTCTTGGCGTTGTCCCACGCACCGCCCGCGTTGGCCATGAAGACCGCCAGCACGAAGCCCGAACTCAATCCGCCGACCAGCAGGCCCATCACGCCCGCCACGCCGAAGATCAGCCCGACAGCTACCGGAACGATGATCGCCAGCAGGCTCGGGAACAGCATCTCACGCTGTGCCCCGCGCGTCGAGATGGCCACGCACCGCGCATAGTCCGGCGTACCCTCGCCCGTGAGGATCCCCTTGATCTCGCGGAACTGGCGACGAACCTCCTGCACCATGCTCTCCGCGGCACGACCCACGGCATTCATCGTCAGTCCGCAGAACAGGAACGACATCATCGCTCCGATGAAGATGCCGATCAGCACCGTGGGATTCATCAGCGAAATATGGTAGTAGTCCATGAAGTCCAGAATCGAGGCGTCCTGCACGAAGCGCGTCGCTCCGCTCGGCAGATCGAGCATCGTCACCCCGTTATGCAGCAGCCCGATGCGGATCTCCTCGATGTACGAGGCCAACAAGGCCAAAGCCGTCAATGCGGCAGAGCCAATCGCGAAACCCTTGCCCGTAGCTGCCGTCGTATTGCCCAGGGCGTCGAGCGCATCGGTGCGCTTGCGGACCTCCGGACCCAGGCCGCTCATCTCCGCATTGCCGCCCGCATTGTCCGCAATCGGACCGTAGGCGTCCGTGGCCAGCGTGATGCCCAGCGTCGAGAGCATTCCCACCGCCGCAATGCCGATGCCGTAGAGCCCCAGCGAGAGATTCTGCGGTGCCAGCATGTTCTTCACGTCGAAGCCGATGGCGCACAGGTAGGCCAGAATAATCGCCACACCGATCGTCACCACCGGAATGGCCGTCGAGATCATGCCCGACCCGACGCCCGAGATGATCACCGTCGCAGGCCCCGTCTGCGAGCTCTCGGCGATCTTCTGCGTCGGTTTGTACGAATGCGAGGTGTAGTACTCCGTGGCCTGGCCGATCACGATGCCCGCCACGAGTCCCGTAATCACCGAGAAGGAAAGACCCACCCAGTTCTGGATCCCCAGCAGGTAGAGAATCCCGAACGTCACCACGGCAATCAGCGCCGAACTGAAGTTCACACCCACGCCCAGCGAGCGGAGCAACTGGCGCATCGTGGCCCCCTCCTTCGTGCGGACGAGGTAGATGCCCAGGATCGACAGCACGATGCCCACCGCCGCGATAAGCATCGGAGCCAGCACCGCCTTCAGCTGCAGGGTCTCGTTCCCCGCCGCGGCAAACGCCGCAGCGCCCAGGGCCGCCGTGGCCAGAATCGACCCGCAGTAGCTCTCGTAGAGGTCGGCACCCATGCCGGCCACGTCACCCACGTTGTCGCCCACGTTGTCGGCAATCGTCGCCGGGTTGCGCGGGTCGTCCTCCGGAATCCCGGCCTCAACCTTGCCAACCAGGTCGGCTCCCACGTCCGCAGCCTTCGTATAGATGCCGCCGCCGACACGTGCGAAAAGCGCCTGCGTCGAAGCACCCATTCCGAAGGTCAGCATCGTCGTGGTGATGATCACGAGTTTCTGGGGTCCCGACACGTCGACGAAGGCGTTCAGGATGATGTACCAGAACGAAATGTCCAGCAGTCCCAGACCCACGACCACAAGACCCATCACCGCACCGCTGCGGAACGCTACCTTCAGACCGCGGTCCAGCGACTGTCGCGCCGCATTGGCCGTGCGGGCCGAGGCGTAGGTCGCCGTCTTCATGCCGAAGTAACCGGCCAGACCCGAGAAGAAACCGCCCGTCAGAAAGGCGAAGGGAACCCACTCGTTCTGCACCCCCGCACCATAGGCCAGGTAGGCGAAAAACAACGCCAGCACGACGAAGACGATGCCCACGACCTTGTACTGCTGGCGCAGGTAGGCCATCGCTCCCTTGCGCACGTGCGCTGCAATTTCACGCATACGCTCCGTACCTTCGTCCTCGCGCTTCATCAGCCGGTAGAAAGCCCACGCAAAGGCCAATGCTACGATCGATGCCGCAGGTACGACCCAGAAAATCGTTGGAATGTTCATAATTTCGAGTATTTTAGGTTGCAATTGGACAAATATAAAAAATTCCCGCCAAAATCCGATATCCAGACCGCCGTTTTCACCGTTTTGTCGCCCAAAATTCCGGTTTTATCCTCCGAAATGTCCCACAAACCGAAGAAACAAACCCCAAAATATGGCGGTTCCGGACAAAAAAACTATTTTTGCCCCCGAAACCCGGTCGGCCGGGATCAATCAACAAACCCTAAAAACCAAAAATCATGGACGAAGGCCCGGATCAAAACTGCGAATTCACCGATTTATTCACGAATCCGTAAGGATCCGGCTACGGTCTCCTTGCGGATACCATAAGGAGATCATGCCATGAAAGAACTCAAAAGGCATCTGTCGCTCCTGCTCGCTGCGCACAATCTGGAGGCGCTCCGGCAGGAACTCGCCGCTTTGGACCCGGTTCGGGCGGCGAAAATCATCCGCGAAACCCGCGAGGCGGAGCGGATAATCCTCTTCCGAAACCTCCCTGCGGCTTCCGCCGAAACCGCGTTCCGCGATCTCGACCCGCAGGAGCAGGAACGTTTCATCGACGAAATCGTCGCGCAACTCCGCGCCGAAGCCCGACGGCCGGAGCCGCCCTCCGACTGCGAATATCCCGATCCCGCCGCGGAACTCCCCGGATGCGTCGTCAGACGACTGCTCGAACGAACGCCCGCCGAGGCGCGCGAAGCCCTGTTCCGATTCCTGGGATATCCCCCCGACGCCATCGCCCGGAGCATGACCCCGGGATTCGTCGCCCTGCGCCCCGGATCCACCGCCGAAGAGGCCCTCGCACGAATCCGCAAATACGGAGCCGCAGCCGAGTCGATCGACGTACTCTACGTCGTGGATGAAAACTGGCGCCCGATCCGCACGGTCGGAATTCGGGAACTGCTGCTCGCAGACCCGAAACAACACGTCGCGGAGTTCGGAAAAGCGGGGTTTCAGACAATCCGGGCCCTCGACGACCGCGAGCATGTCGCCGCAGCCTTCCAGGAGGGCGGACCCGCCCTGCTCCCCGTAACCGATTCCGCAGGCAGTCTCCTCGGAATCGTCGCCCTGGACGAAATCCGCGAAATAGAACGGACCGAAGCCACCGAGGATTTCCAGAAGTTCGGAGGATCCGAAGAACTCGAACTCTCATACACCCGGACCCCGCTCCCGGGGCTCGTGAAAAAACGCGCCGGATGGCTCGTCATCCTCTTCCTGAGCGAAATGCTCACCGCTTTGGCCATGGGATACTTCGACGACGAAATAGCCCGGGCCGTCGTCCTCGCACTCTTCGTCCCGCTGGTCATCTCCAGCGGCGGAAACTCCGGTTCCCAGGCCGCAAGCCTCATCATCCGCGCCCTGGCGCTCGGAGAAATATCGATCCGGAACGGCTGGTACGTCCTCCGCAAGGAACTCCTCTCGGGACTTCTGCTCGGCACCATCCTCGGCACCATCGGATTCATCCGCATCCTCGTCTGGCAACTCTGCGGAATCTACGACTACGGGGTGTTCTGGATCTGGATCGCCGTCAGCGTCGCCGTGTCGCTGCTCTTCATCGTCCTCTGGGGAACGTTTGCCGGTGCCATGATCCCCCTGCTGCTCAAACGACTCGGACTCGACCCCGCAACCGCCTCGGCTCCCTTCGTCGCAACACTCGCCGACGTTACCGGGTTGATCATCTACTTCTCCGTCGCAGCCCTCTTCCTCAGCGGAAAGCTGCTCTGAAAACCAACCCGGTCCGGCCCGGGTCCGGCCCGGGTTCGGCCCGGGTTCAGCCCGGTTCAGCTCGGTTCAGCCCGATTCGGTTCGGCTCGGTTCGGCTCGGTTCAGCTCGGTTCGGTTCGGCCCTCCTGCCCCGCCCGCCGCAAAACGAAGGGCCGGGATTCGAATTTCGAATCCCGGCCCCTTTTCCGTCCTTCCGGACCCCTCCGGCTAACTGCCGAAGTTGTCGTAGAGAATGTTCTCCGGCGGTACGCCCAGCGAATCGAGCATCTTCACCACCGACGAGATCATCATCGGGGGTCCGCACATCAGGTAGATGCAGTCCTCCGGTGCCTGATGGTGCTTCAGGTAGTTCTCGTAGAGCACGTTGTGCACGAAGCCCGGCGTGTAGGGAACACCTGCCGCATCGGCCTCCGGATCCGGACGGTCCAGCGCCAGGTTGAACTTGAAGTTCGGGAACTGCTCCTCGATCTCGTGGAACTCGTGCAGGTAGGGAGCCTCCTTCATGGCGCGCGCACCGTACCAGAACGAGACCGGACGCTTCGTCTTCTCCGTCTTGAACAGGTGCATGATGTGGCTACGCATCGGTGCCATACCGGCACCTCCGCCAATGAAGATCAGCTCCTGCGTGTCGGGCAGGTTGTCCGGCAGGAAGAACTCCCCGTAAGGTCCCGAAATCGTCACCTTGTCGCCCGGCTTGCGCGAGAAGATGTACGACGAGCAGATACCCGGGTTCACCTTCATGAACGTGCCCGTGGCCCGGTCGAACGGAGGTGTCGCAATACGGATGTTCAGCATGATGATGTTCCCTTCGGCCGGGTGGTTCGCCATCGAATAGGCGCGGAACGTCGGCTCGGGGTTCGTCGTAACCAGATCCCACATCTTCATCTTGTCCCAGTCGGCACGGAACTTCTCGTCCACGTCCATGTCCGAGAACTTGATCGCATCGTACTTCGGAATGTCGATCTGGATGTAGCCGCCGCTGCGGAACTTCAGGTTCTCACCCTCCGGAAGCTTCACCACGAACTCCTTGAGGAACGTAGAGATGTTGCGGTTCGAAACCACCGTGCACTCCCACTTCTTCACGCCCAGAACAGCCTCCGGAACCCGGATCTTCAGGTCGTTCTTCACCTTCACCTGGCAACCCAGCCGCCAGTGGTCCTTGGCCATCTTCCGCGTGATGAAGCCCGTCTCCGTGGGCAGAATGTCGCCACCGCCCTCCAGAACCTGGCACTTGCACATCCCGCACGAACCGCCCCCGCCGCACGCCGAAGGAAGAAAGACCTTGTTGTTGGCCAACGTCGACAGAAGCGTCGAGCCGCTCTCCGTCGTAATGACCTTCTCGCCGTTGTTGATGTCGATCGTAACGGCCCCCGACGTCGTCAGCTTCGCCTTCGCGTACAAAAGCAGCGCCACAAGCACCAGCGTGATGACCAGAAAGGCCGCAATCGCTATTAAAATCGTTGTAGTCATTGTTGCGAATTCTTCTTAGATTAGAACTGAATGCCCGAGAAGATCATGAAGGCGATACCCATCAGACCCGTGATGATGAAGGCGATACCCGGGCCCTTCAACGCCGCGGGAATGTGCGAATAGGTCGTCTTCTCGCGAATCGCGGCCATCATCACGATGGCAAGCCACCAGCCCAGACCCGAACCCAGACCGTAGACGATCGACTGCCACAGCGTATCCAATTCCCCGGCGTCGACCTTCTGCTGCATGAACAGCGAACCGCCCATGATCGCACAGTTCACCGCAATCAGCGGCAGGAAGATGCCCAGCTGGCTGTAAAGCGTCGGCGAGAACTTCTCGACGATCATCTCGACCAGCTGCACGAACGCCGCAATCGTCGCGATGAAGACGATGAACGACAGGAAGTTCAGATCCACACTCTCCGGAACCGCAGGAATCCACGCATGAAGCGCGCCCGGCTTGAGAATGTACTCATAAAGAAGGTAGTTCAGCGGTACGGTCATCACCATCACGAACGTGACGGCCGCACCCAGGCCCAGGGCCGTCTTCACGCTCTTCGATACGGCGATGTAGGAACACATGCCGAAGAAGAAGGCGAAGACCATGTTGTCGATAAAGATCGACCGGATGAAGATATTCAATGATTCCATATGCTACCCTCCTATTTTTCCTGTAAGTCCTTGTTGCGCGAGCGGTGCACCCAGATGATGCAACCCACGATGATCAGCGCCATCGGCGGGAAGAGCATCAGACCGCAGTTCGAATAGAATCCCCCTTCGGTCATGTACCAGCTCTCCGGGATGATCCGGAAGCCCAGCAGGCTCCCCGAGCCGAACAACTCCCGGAAAAAGGCCACGATCACCAGGATCATGCCGTAACCCAGGCCGTTGCCGATACCGTCGAGGAACGACGCCCACGGCTTGTTGCCCAGGGCGAAGGCCTCCACACGGCCCATGACGATACAGTTCGTGATGATCAGACCCACGTAGACCGACAACTGCTTCGAAATCTCGTAGACGTAGGCCTTCAGCACCTGGTCCACCAGAATCACAAGCGCCGCAATCACCACCAGCTGCACGATGATGCGGATACGCGCCGGAACACCGTTGCGCAGCAGCGACATCACCAGGTTCGAAAAGGCCGTCACCACCGTCACGCTCAGCGCCATCACGATCGCGGGCTTGAGCTGGACGGTTACGGCCAGTGCCGAGCAGATTCCCAGAATCTGAACGATCACCGGGTTGTTCGCAGAGAACGGACCCGTCAGATATTTCATGTTGTTACTCATGGCTTTCTGCATTTTCTTCGTTAGACACTTCCCCGGCCGCAGCCCCCGTCTCCGCGGCGGCCCGCTTCGACTCCAGCAGCGGCAGGTAGTTCTCCAGACTGTTGCGGAGCATCGCCGTCACTCCGTCCGAAGTCTTCGTGCCGCCCGTAATGGCATCCACCTCGTGCGCAGGGTCCTTCGCCCCGCCCTTGCGAAGCGTCACCGACACGAACTCGTCACCCTCGAAAATCGTCTTCCCGACGAATTTCGACTGGTACTTCGCCGTGGCGATCTCGGCGCCCAGACCCGGGGTCTCACCCTTGTGCGCCATGATGATGCCCGAAACCGTGTTCATGTCCTTCTCCAGGGCCACGTAGCCCCAGATCGGCCCCCACAGGCCTGCTCCCGTCACCGGGATCACCACGCGGCCGTCCTTCGCCTCGAAGATCGGGTACTTGCCTTCGGCAAAGGCCGTCGGCAGGTCGTTCAGCAGCGCGAAGACGTCACCGTCGGTGCGCTGACCCTCTGCGTCGACCACATAGGCGTCGATGAACCGGTCGTAGGTCTCGCCTTCGGCCGACAGCGATGCGAGGATGTTGCGTTTCTTCTCGTTCAGGTCGTTGGCATCCTGACGCGGCTTCAGCGCCAGAGCCGCCACGGCCAGCAGAACCGCCACGATCACCACCATCACCGTCGAGTAGAGAACAATATAGGCGTTGTTGTTCGTATCGCTGAACAGCCCCTTCTTCTTCGGAGCCGCCGCGTCGGCCGACTCCTTCAGTTCGGTAAACTCCGATGCCGGAGCCGCGCAAACGGGACACGTTGCGGGTGCGGCATCCCCTTCGTGGATATAGCCGCAAACGTTGCATTTGAATCTTTTCGTTGCCATGGTTCCCCTATTTTGCGAGTTTCACACGTTTCTTGCGCCGCGAAATGTTCGCCTCGACCACGAAGTAGTCTACAAGCGGTGCCAGCGCGTTCATGAAGAGGATCGAAAGCATCATACCCTCCGGGTAGGCCGGGTTCACCACGCGGATCAGAACCGCCAGGGCGCCCGTCATCAGACCCACGATGTACTTGCCCTTGTTGGTCTGGGCCGAGGTCACGGGGTCCGTAGCCATGAAGACCGCACCGAAGGCGAAGCCGCCCACGATCAGATGCCACCAGGCCGGATACGTCGTCACGCCCAGCGCCTGGAACAGATAACCCATCGCCAGTCCGCCGACGAAGACCGAAACCATCGTCCGCCACGAGGCGATGCCCGTGAAGAGCAGGATGGCGCCGCCGATCAGGATCGCCAGCGTCGAGGTCTCGCCGAACGACCCCGGGATCATGCCCAGGAAGGCATCCAGCGGCGAATAGCCCATGCTTGCCACGTCGATCTTGCCGGCCAGCACGTCAGCATTCGAGGAGGCGAGCCGTTCGAGGGCCGTAGCGCCCGTGATGCCGTCGACCTGTGCGCCCATCATCGTCCAGTTCGAGTACCAGACCGCCTCGCCCGACATCGAGGGCGTATAGGCGAAGAAGGCAAACGCACGGGCCAGCAACGCCGGGTTGAAGACGTTCATGCCCGTACCGCCGAAGACCTCCTTGCCGAAGATCACGGCAAAGGCCGTCGAGAGGCCCACCATCCACAGCGGCGTCGAAACGGGGAAGATCATCGGAATGAGAAGTCCCGTCACGAGGAAGCCCTCGTTGACCTCATGCCCGCGCACCTGTGCGAAATAGAATTCGATGGCCAGACCCACGATGTACGACACGCACACCATCGGCAGCACCCGCACCAGTCCGTAGAAGAAGGCCCGGAATCCTTCCAGACCCACCTGTGCGCCGGTCCACCAGCAACCGAACAGGAACGCCGGCATCAGGGCCAGAACAACCATGATCATCGTGCGTTTCATGTCGTTGCAGTCCCGGATGTGCGCGCCCTTCACGGTCGTCGTGTTCGGCACGAAGAGGAACGTTTCGAACGCATCGAACGTCGACTCCAGGAAGCCCAGTTTCCCGCCTTTCGAGAACGTGGGCTTGATTTTATCCATGAATTTGCGAAGTCCCATCTTTAAGCCTCCTTGATCATTAAGTTAATACCGTCGCGGATGATCTGCTGGATCTCGATCTTCGAGGGATCCACGAACTCGCACAGCGCAAAATCCTCCTCCGTGACCTCGTAGATGCCCAGGTTCTCCATCTTCTCGATGTCGCCCGCCAGGCACGCCTTCAGCAGGTACATCGGGTAGATGTCCATCGGCAGATACTGCTCATAGAGGCCCGTCACCACGAAGGGACGTTCACCGCCGTTCAGGTTCGTATCCAGATCGTAGGCCTTGCGCGGGCACAGCCACGAGAAGTAGGCCCGCGATACCGAGAACTTCTTGAAGCGCGGCATCGCCCAGCCCAGCAGCTCGTACTTGTCGCCCTCGGGGATGGCCGTCAGTTGGTGGGCATAGAAGCCCAGAAAGCCGTCGAGCGACGTCTTCGTGCCGGTCAGCACGTTCCCCGAAATGAAACGCACGGAGTCGCCCTCCTGCTGCGCCTTGACATTGCCCTTGACGATCGAATCGACCTTCGCGCCGTCGATGACGCGCACGTACTGCGGGTGCTCGATCTCCGAGCCCGCTACGGCGATCGTCTTCGTCCGGTCGACACGCCCCTCGTTGAACAGGCGGCCGATAATCGCCAGATCCTGGATGTTCACCGTCCAGACCAGATCGCCCTTGTTGATCGGGTCGATGTGGTGGATCTGCACGCCCACGTTACCCACGGGGTGTTTCCCGGCAAAGGTGTGCAACTCGACACCCTTGAGCTGGGGCATCTGACCTTCGCTCTTCGCGCGAACCGAGAGGTGAACCTTCCCCGGAGTGAGCTTGCGGAGCACCTCGATACCCGTCTGGAGGTTCTTCTGTTCGCCTTTCAGCGCGAAATTGTAGTCCGGAGCCTGGGGCGCCGAATCAAACGCCGAAACAAAAATCGACTTCGGCGTGTCCGCGGGATCCGCAATGATGCCGTAAGGCCGCTGAACGACCATCGGCCACAGGCCCGAACGGAGCAAAAGTTCGACTATCTCCTCGCGCGAGGCCTTTTCGAGGCTCGGAACCGTGAACGGCTCGTACTCCTGCCTGGAGTCCGGGGTCACAGCCACCGAAAGCACCTTGCGCTTCTCGCCCCGATTGATGGCCGACACCGTGCCGCTGACGGGAGACGTGAAGAGTACGCGCTCGTTGAACTTGTTGAAGAACAACGCCGTACCGGCCTTCACCCGATCACCCACCTTAACCAGCAATTTCGGTGTCACTCCCTCGAAATCCAGGGGCGAGAGGGCATACTCCGAAGCCATCGGCGCTTCCGCCAGCGACTCCTGGGGTTTGCCCACCAGATTGATGTCTAAACCCTTGCGTAATGTAATGATTTTCGACATGGTTAAAGAGTTTGAATTATTTTGTGTGTTTGGTTTCCGGTTTCAACACATCGGGGTCCGCACATGACATACGCTCGCGAAACAAACATCGATTCGGAGCGTCGGCTGTTAGCAGACTAACAATTATTTCGCGTGCGAAAGTACAAAATTTTTCCGACAAAAGCCATCCCGCGAAGCATTATTTCTTAAATTTACTTAAAATTCCTATTTTTGCTTCTCCGATGCTCCCTTATGTAAACATACACACCCACCGCCCCACAGGCCGCGGAATCGAACTCCGCACCGCGGGCATACACCCCTGGGAGGCTGATTCTCAGGATGTGGAGGCCTTTGCCGCCCGGTTCGCCGACAAGGATGGAAACTCCGGAACCGAAGTTGCCGGAAGCGCAACCGCCGGGGACGGATATGTCGGGGGCAAGATTGCCGGGGCCGCGACCGCCGGGGACGGAAATGTCGGAGGCGGGGATGTCGGGTGTGGGGATGTCGGGGGCGGAGCCGCCAAGACCGGGAATGTCGAGGCCTGGGTTGTCAGGGCCGCGACCACCGGGGCGGGGCTTGTCGGGGACAAGATTGTCGGGGCCGCGACCGCCGGAGCGGGGCTTGTCGAGAACGAGATTGTCGGGGCCGCGACCGCCGGAGCGGGGCTTGTCGAGAACGAGATTGTCGGGGCCGCGACCGCCGGGAAAAGAGCCGCCGGGAAAAGAGCCGCCGGCGTGCAGGCCATCGGCGAAACCGGACTCGACTTCGCCTGTCCTGTCTCCCGCGAAGCCCAGTTCGCCGCCCTGCGCGCACAACTCACCCTGGCCCGCCGCACCGGACGGCCCGTCGTGCTGCACTGCGTGCGGGCCTTCGAGCCGCTGATGCGCGAACTCGATGCCTGCCAGCCCCGGGCCGTGATCTTCCACGGATTCATCGGCTCCCCCGAACAGGCCCGGCAGGCCCTGCGGAGAGGTTATTACCTCTCGTTCGGAGCGCGCGCCTTCGCGTCGCCCAAAACCCTCCGGGCCCTGCACGAAACACCCCTCGGGCAGCTCTTCTTCGAGACCGACGACGCCGAGGTGACCATCGAGGAGATCTACGCCCGGGCGGCCGAAGCGTTGGGCCGTCCGGTGGAGGAGCTGCAACGCGCCACCCTCGAAAATTACAAACGACTATTCGAAACACAAAATGGATAACTGGCTGGAGAGAACGGAACTGCTGTTGGGCGAGGAGAAACTCGCCCGTTTGAAACAGGCCCATGTCCTGGTCGTCGGACTGGGCGGCGTGGGAGCCTATGCCGCCGAGATGGTGGCCCGCGCGGGCGTCGGGACGATGACCATTGCCGATGCCGATGCCGTGAACACCACGAACATCAACCGCCAGCTCGTCGCCCTGCACTCGACCGTCGGGCGGCAGAAGGCCGACATTTTGGCCGAACGCCTGCGCGACATCAACCCCGAAATCGACCTCACGGTCGTCAACCGCTACATCCGCGACGAGGAGACCTACCGGCTGCTCGATGCAGCCCGCTACGACTACGTGGTCGACGCCATCGACACCCTCTCCCCGAAACTCGCCCTCATTGCCGCGGCGCTCGAACGCCGCCTGCCGCTCGTCAGTTCGATGGGCGCCGGGGCCAAGATGGACCCCACGCGGATCGAGATTGCCGACATCGCGAAGACCCACCACTGCCCGCTGGCCCACATGCTCCGCAAACGGCTCCACAAACTCGGGATTCACAGCGGCTTCCGGGCCGTCTTCTCGCCCGAGCCGATCCGCGAAGGGGCGATGATCCTCTGCGAGGAGCAGAACAAGAAATCCAACGTCGGAACCATCTCCTACATCCCGGCGGCATTCGGAATCACCTGCGCCTCGGTGGTTATCCGCGGCCTGATCGGCGAACTGGAATAAGGTTTTCCCTTGTATTCCCTTTGCCCCCTGAAACCGGCTTCTTAAGCCGGGCGCAGAACGGGAGCCGATTTGTGATATGCTTCCTTTCGCCCCCTAAAACCGGCTTCTTAAGCCGGTTGGTGGCAAAAGGTGCCACCAAAACCATCCGCATGTCGCGTTGCGCGGAAATGCGGAGGTAATTCTACACATATAAATTTTGCGCATATAAAAGGATTCCGGCTCTGCGAAAAACGCGATCAAGAAAGAGCGCGGACCGGAATGCAAGCGCCGGGGACGGTTTGCTTGCAAACCCGCGAAGTCGCCCGGCGCCATGAAGGAACGCACTCTTTCCGCGCTTTTTCGCACGCCGGGCGGTTTTTGCGCCGCTTTTTGCCGACTCAAAAAGCGGCTTAAATCCGACGACCGGAACGGTCGGAGAAAGTCTTTTTGCCGACTTTAAAACCGGCTTCTTAAGCCGGGGGGGGGCAGAATGGGAGCCGATTCGTGATATGCTTCCTTTCGCCTTCTAAAACCGGCTTCTTAAGCCGGTTGATGGCAAAAGGTGCCACCAAAACCATCCGCATGTCGCCTTGCGCGGGTTCCGGCCGTCGTTCCCGCTGAGCGGGCGAAGGAAGATCTTCGCCTATCCTTCCTCCCGCTCCGGGCGCGGGGACGCCTGCCGGACCTTTTTCCGCGCAACGCGAGAATGCGGTGGAATTTTTTACGCGCAAAAGCAAGAAACAGAGCAGGTAAAAGTAAAGGGATTCCGGCTCTGCGAAAAACGCGAAAAAGAAAGAGCACGTACCGGAATACGAGCGCCGGGGACGGTTTGCTTGCAAACCCGCGAAGTCGCCCGGCGCCATGAAGGAACGCACTCTTTCCGCGCTTTTTCGCACGCCGGGCGGTTTTTGCGCCGCTTTTTGCCGACTCAAAAAGCGGCTAATCCGACGACCGGGAAGTTGCCTAAAAAGTATAAAAAAGTGCGGTTAATACAATGAAAAAAGAGTGATCCCGGCGAACGAGAGCCAAAAGCCGCTATCTTTGTAGGGACCGCCGCACACAGGCCCCGGCCCCCGGCGGCAACGTCATACGACCAAACAAAAACGTTCACATGAAACCCAATATCGTCTTTCTGGATGAATACTCGCTCGGAGGCGCCGACCTCTCGGCCATCCGCTCGCTCGGCAACTACACCAGCTACGAAACGACCCGTCCCGAGGAGGTCGTCGGCCGCTGCCGCGAGGCCGATATCGTCATCACCAACAAGGTGCCATTCGATGCCGCGACGCTCCGCGCCCTGCCCCGCCTGCGGCTGATCTGCATCGCCGCAACCGGCATGAACCACATCGACCTCGCGGCAGCAGCCGAATGCGGCGTCACCGTGAAGAATGCCGTCGGATACTCGACACACGCCGTCACCGAAACCACCATCGGCGCCGCAATCGCCCTGTTGCGCCAGGTCGTCTACTACGACCGCTACACCAAAGAACATTACGCCGGAGCCGACCGCCAGTTCCATTTCGGCCGCACGACCCACCAGCTCTACGGATCCCGCTGGGGAATCGTCGGGCTCGGAAACATCGGACACAGCGTCGCCCGCGTCGCCGAAGCCCTCGGCTGCGAGGTGGCCTATACCTCCACCTCGGGCGTCGGGCGCGAGGAGCCCTATCCCCTCATGCCGCTCGACGAACTGTTGGCCTGGGCCGACATCGTGTCGGTACACTGTCCGCTGACCGACCGCACCCGCGGGTTGATCGGAGCCCGCGAGTTGTCGCTCATGAAACCCTCGGCCCTCGTAATCAACGTCGCACGCGGCGGGATCGTCGACGAGGCGGCCCTGGCCGCAGCCCTCGATGCCGGGCGGCTGGCCGGAGCCGCCCTCGACGTCTTTGTCCACGAACCCCTCGAAGTGGGGAATCCCCTGCTCGCCGTCCGCGAACCCGACCGGCTGCTGCTCTCGCCCCACAACGCCTGGTCACCCGTCGAGGCCGTCGAGGTGCTCGTCGAGTGCATCGCCCGCAACATCCGCGAAAACTGGAAAAACAACTGACCATGGAGACGACCGAAACCGCCCCGCTGACACCCGACGAACGCCGCCAGCGGGTCTTCGACTGGCTCGACGCCCACGCGATCCGCTACACGTGGTACGAGCACCCCGAGGCCCCGACCATCGAGATCGCCCGCCAATACTGGCACGACGACGGCTCGAAGCATTGCAAGAACCTCTTCTTCCGCAACCACAAGGGCGACCGCCACTACCTCGTATGCTTCGACTGCGAGCAGGCGATGGCCATTCACGACCTCGAACACCGATTGCATCAGGGCAAGCTGTCGTTCGCCTCGGAGCAGCGCATGGAGCGTTGGCTGGGGCTGCGGCCCGGATCGGTCTCGCCTTTCGGGCTGATCAACGACCCGGCGAACCACGTCCACCTCTTCCTCGACGCCCGGCTCCGGGAGTGGCCCGCCCTCTCGTTCCACCCCAACGACAACCGCGCCACGGTGGTCATCACGCAGGAGGAGTTTTCGAGATTTCTCGAAGCCGTCGGGAACTCCTACGAGTACATCGAACTTTACTGACCGGGACGAACAAACTCCGGCAATTCACGCCCCCGGTCTTCGCATGAAGGTCGGGGGGGGGTATCTCTGGAATCCGTCAGAAGGTCAGCCGCAATCCGATTCCGTTGCGGTCAGACACGATACTCCACGTCGAAGCCAACCGCCGGTTGCCCGCATTGTAGCCATCCACCACATTCTGGATCTTTTTACGCGACGAAACGCGCATAATTATACCTCCGGTTATAAAAACCGCTCCACCCCCTAAACAAAGAGGCCCCGATATATCTCCAATTTCGGTTTCCTGAAATATACCAACGATAAAAGCTCCAGCCCCCATCACAAAAAGAGCCGTAGACAAGCCATTCATTCTCTTGGCCGAACGATACTGGAAAAAGCGCTGCGGCGTGTCGACAAAAAGCATTTTCACATCCTCCATCTTCAATTGGTCGGTTCCCATATAGAGCCGTGCGCCGCGACGCTTCAGTTCATCCCCGTAGTTGCCGAAACCGCTCGCGCTGCCCATCACCCGCTCCGTCGTCTCTCCATTGAAAAATTTGTTCAGATTGCGCCCGATCGGAACAAAGGCCTTCTGAATCGCCTGACCCGTCACCGTCTGTTTGAACCCGTCAGCCCCTCCGTTCAGCTCCGCTCCGCTCAATGCCCCATACTCCATCGACAACTGGGATTTACCCTCCGCCTTGCCCGTACCGCTGCTCATAAACACAACCTCGCCCGTCTGCAGGTCGACCACCCGCGCCGAAAGACTCACAGATGCCTTCAACTGCTCCACTTGCATGTTGGAGGCGTATTGCGCTCCGATATTCGTTCCCGCGACACTCTGGACCGCGCCCATGATCGAAGCCAAAGGAATACCCGTCCGAATATTGACCACATCCGGTTTCTGCATCGTCACCTGAATGACATACTGTGCTCCCGCAATCTTCCCCCGCTGGATCGCCGTATTGGAATCGATATAAGCACCCGTCAAATCGGACTCCTCCAGTTGTGCCCCCAAAACCGTACGATCCAAAAGACGAACTCGGTCGCAAAGCATCAACTGCTCCATCAGAATATCTGAGACATAAGTCCCGAAATAACCGACTCCTACAATATCGTTCACCTGTGCAGGGGCCACAAATACCGAAACCCGATCGACATCGGAACCTTTCACCGTCGTATCTTCCGCCTCTTCCGCCTTTTGATCCGGCGTCTGCACCTGCATTCCCACAGCCATTTTCTGCAACGACTGGGCCGGGACCGCCACCGCCACCGAATACGAGTCGAAAACCTTCTCGACCTTCAACCCTCCAACAGACTCGGCAACCCGCACAATCCGTTCCTTCGTCACCGGATGGACAAAATACCCTCCGCCCGACAGTACGTTCAACATCATGTCCGGAACAACCTTTCCTGTTCCAAGATCCAGATAAACCTTGCCCTCTTCGATTCCAATAATGTATCCCGACGTCCGGCTCTGCGCCTCGACTCCGCAAACCCACAATCCCAACCACAACAAAAATAGAATTCGTTTCATGAAACATTCTGTTTGGGTGCTTCCCGACACCCGAAGAAGCGTTGCATAAAAAAAAGAAAGCGTGGTGCCGAAGACTTATTCCGTCGAAGCAGGTCGTAGGAAACCTTTGAGCACAAAATAAGCAACAGCCCCACGCCACATACACAAGTACATGACGTCGGAGAGAAGTTGGCTATCCCCTGCTTCGATTCGAATTTCCTACGTTCGCTTCGAGAGAATAAACTTACACTTTCCGTGTTTTCAATATGTGGACACAAAAATAGAAAACTTATTCGGAAAATACAATCATCGTCTCCATTTCGGGCTGTTGCAGAGACAAATTTCGACAAAATGTTCCTGAAAATCAATATTGACCCAACATTATGTTATTTCATATTGGGAGAATGTACGCATTGTTCATTCCACTGGCCAATCCTCGATCCGGAAAAGGTAACAAACAAATCCCCGGCCTCATTTCGAAGGCCGGGGATCTTATTCCACTACAGAAAAGTTATTTCATCTCGACGAGCGCCTTGCCGGTCATCTCCGCAGGCTGCGGAAGCCCCATCAGCTTCAGCACCGTCGGGGCAACGTCGGCCAGGATGCCGTTATGCACGGCCTTCACGCGATCCGAAACCACCACGATGGGCACCGGATTCAGCGAGTGTGCCGTATTGGGCGTGCCGTCCGGGTTGATCGCGTTGTCGGCGTTGCCGTGGTCAGCGATCATCACCACCTCGTAGCCGTTGGCCTTCGCTGCCTCAACGACCTTCTCGACGCACCCGTCTACGGCCTTCACGGCCTTCACGATCGCATCGTAGACACCCGTGTGGCCTACCATGTCGCCGTTGGCAAAGTTCAGGCAGATGAAGTCGAACTTCCGCTCGCCCAACGCAGCAACCAGTTTGTCAGCAACTTCCGGAGCCGACATCTCGGGCTGCAGGTCGTACGTGGCAACCTTCGGCGAGGCAACCAGAATACGCTCCTCACCCTCGAACTTATCCTCGCGGCCGCCGTTCAGGAAGAACGTCACGTGCGCGTATTTCTCGGTCTCGGCAATGCGCAACTGCTTCAGTCCCTGTTTCGAAACCCACTCGCCGATCGTGTCGGGCACGTTCTCCTTGTCGAAGAGGATGTGCAGCCCCGTGAACTTCGCATCGTACGGCGTCATGCAGCAGTAGTACAGCGGCAGGGTGTGCATCCCCGCTTCGGGCATATCCTGCTGCGTCAGCACGATCGTCAGCTCCTTGGCGCGGTCGTTGCGGTAGTTGAAGAAGATCACCACGTCGTTCTCCCGGATCAGGCCCATCGGCTTCCCGGCCTCGTCGACATGCACGATCGGCTTGATGAACTCGTCCGTCACGTCGGCGTCATACGACTTCTGCACGGCGGCAACCAGGTCCGTATCGTGCTCGCCAACGCCCTCGACCAGTGCGTCGTAGGCCACCTTCACACGCTCCCAGCGCTTGTCGCGGTCCATCGCATAGTAGCGGCCGATCACCGTGGCGATCCGTCCGCCCGTCTTCGAGAGGTGCTCCTCCAACTGTGCGATGAAGCCCTTGCCACTGTGCGGGTCGGTATCGCGGCCGTCCATGAAGCAGTGCACGTAGGTGCGATCCGAAACACCGTACTCCTTGGCGATGTCGCACAGCTTGAAGAGGTGCTCGAACGACGAGTGTACGCCGCCGTCCGACGTCAGACCCATGAAGTGCACACCGACGCCCTGCGCCTTCGCATACTCGAACGCCTTGACAATCTCGGGATTCTTCAGAATCGAGTTGTCGCGGCACGCCCGGTTGATCTTCACCAGGTCTTGATAAACCACACGCCCGGCACCGATATTGAGGTGACCCACCTCCGAGTTGCCCATCTGACCATCGGGTAACCCGACATTCTCACCGTCGGTACGCAGTTCGGCGTGGGGGTATTTCTCGGTCATCGCCGAGATATAGGCCGGGTGCACCGTCGAAATGACGTCCGCCTTGTCGTGGTGGCCGTTGCCCCAGCC